>DALZBD010000077.1:0-11417 GCA_031977515.1 Bacteroides sp.
GACCCTATTCTTATTTTGTGTATGTATAAAATCTGTATTTTATATTTGTTCTTTTGTTCTTCTGTCTAAAAAAGTAGTTTTAAGATAAAACATAACACAACCTGCCATGAAAACATTATCTAACAATTTTCTGACCATCCGGGTCTCTGAAAAAGGAGCTGAGCTCTGTAGTCTTTTCGATAAGGAAACGCAAAGTGAATTTCTCTGGGAGGCCAATCCGGCTTTCTGGAAAAGACACTCGCCTGTACTCTTTCCGATTGTGGGCAGTGTATGGGAGAATCGCTATCGCTATCAGGGCCAGACCTATTACCTGTCGCAGCATGGATTTGCACGGGACAGGGTATTCGAACTGATCCTTGAAACTGAAGATGAATTGCGTTACAGACTGGCTTGTGACGAACGCACGCTGGAGATTTATCCTTTCTTTTTCATTCTGGAGATCGGCTATAAAATCACAGGAAGATGCGTAGAGGTAAGTTGGGAGGTAAAGAACCCGGTAAAAGAACCTCTGTACTTCCAGATCGGTGCCCATCCGGCCTTTTATTACCCCGATCTTAACCCCCTGGACGATCTACGGGGATACCTGGGTTTCGACCGCACGGAAGACCTCAGCTATATATTGCTCTCACAGAAAGGATGTGCCGCCCCCACTGTTTCCTATCCGTTGAAGCTGAATGAGAAAGGACTGTTGCCTATCACCAAATATACTTTCGACAAGGATGCGCTGATCCTGGAAAACAGCCAGATAAAAAAGATCACATTGTATGATCCCAACGAAATTGCCTGGATGAGCCTCCATTTCGATGCTCCGGTGGTGGGTCTCTGGTCTCCTCCCGGCAGAGACGCGCCTTTTATTTGTCTCGAACCGTGGTACGGGCGATGCGACCGGGCGGGGTTTACCGGAGAATTTGATCAGAAAGACTGGATACAAACGTTACAACCGGGTGAGGTGTTCCAGACGAGTTATAAAATTGAAATAGAAATTTAAACAGGTTTTTTCGAGAAAAGCACCTACAGGTGTGCCACAATTCTTGCGATTACTATATTGTTCTGCTATAATGAAAAGACTGTTATTCATTTGTATATATACAACTCTCGGGGTAGTATCAGCTCTGTATGCCCAGACCCCGTATCAATCCCTCAACGCCAATGACCCGATCGAATGGCACGAACAGGAAAACAAGATTATCTGGCAGGGAAAGGAGATATCCCTGAACGAAAAAACATTCTTTATCGACGGAGGGCTAAGCGACGAGCAGGTCAAAGATCGGCCCTATGTTTTCAATTCCTTTCAACAGGCAGCGGCACACTTGCAGGATGGTACGGAAGAATCTCCCATGACGCTTCACATCGCTCCATACGTTTACTGGATCGACGATCCGGACGACGATGCCATCCGGTTGCCGACAGAAGGCAACATTCCTTTCGGCCTTGTCGTTCGTTGCAACTGGCTCACCCTCCATGGACTGACGCAACACCCGGATGACGTGAGACTGGCCTCCAACCGTGGACAGACGCAAGGGGCTTCGGGCAATTATACCATGTTTTTCTTCGATGGAGATGGGCTACATGTCGAGAACCTTACCATGGGCAACTATTGCAACGTGGATCTGGAGTATCCTCTACTGCCCAGACTCAACCGGGAGAAGCGATCTTCTACCATCACGCAGGCACAGCTGGCTATCTGCAACGGAGACAAGATCCTGGCACGCAACTGCCGGTTTATCAGCCGCCTCAATTCCTGTCCGCTCGCCAGCAGCAAACGCACGCTTTTCGACAACTGTTACTTCGAATGCACAGACGATGCCCTGGCAAAGACAGGGGTGTATCACAACTGTCGGTTCACCTTTTTCAGTTCCAAACCTTTTTATCAGACTACCGGTACGGGCGCTGTTTTCCTGGACTGTGATTTCGATATCCTCACCCGCAACCGGCAATACCTGACCAAGCAAGTCAGCCCGGTCACCCTGGTAGATTGCCGCTTCACCCATGATACCGATTCGCTCTTCATCGGCTGGACACAGGACCCGACAGATGATCTGCGTTGTTACCAGTACAACGTCACTCTCAATAATAAGCCCATCCTTGTACAGGCAAATAAACCATGGATCACGGTAGATATGACAGGTAGACCTGTATTGGATGCCTATCGGATCGAAGAGCCTCAGGGCCAGGTTATATACAACACCTACAATCTGCTACGGGGAGAGGACGACTGGGACCCGATGGAAGTTAAAAACCGTATCTCAGAAAATGAGAAACGATTGCAGCGTCTGCTTACCGGACTCCCTACCTGGTTGAAGATCACACCAGAAAAAGAGAGTATCGAAACCGGAATATCTGCTTCTGCTCTCTCTGTGAAAGCAATGAATTTTGGAAGTTATCCCCACCCGGTTACAGAGCCGGCATGGAGTGTCCGGGAAGAGCAGAAAGATCTTGTGACACTGGACGTCTCCGGTACCGACTGCAGGGTGACAGGAAACAACGACAACGATGAGACACAAACGGTATGGATACTGGCCTCCACTCCTTCGGGACTGGAATCGGCGGCTGTGCTACAGGTAGCTCCCCGGTTTATAGAGCCTCCCCGGTTCCTGTCTTCTCCCCAAATTATACAGGAAGAAGGAAAACTGCGTGTAGATTATCAACTGGATCTGCAAGGCCGCAAAGACGAATCGCTGATCACCTGGTATCGATGTGAGGATGCACAAGGTGCAGGAGCTCACAAAGTAGCAGTTTCGCGTCTGGGTAGTCCGGAATATACCTACAACCCTACCCGGGCAGACGCCGGATATTATTTCATGGCTACTGTAGAGCCTCAACACCTGCGCTGCCATCCCGGAGAGGCTGTCAGTGTCTGTTACCAGGAGCCTGTGGCATTCAAAGAACCTCTTCACCCCGCCTATAAGTGGGAAACTGACTTCCGGAATTTCCCTGCAGACTATCAGCCTGAACTGATCCCGGGGCTCTGGACAGTAGATGCGTACAAACCCAAAGATGTGCAATCTTTCGACTGGAAACCGGACCCGGAAAACGGTTGGAAATATACCCTGGGCGTAGACAATGCGAAAGTATACGGACTCACCCAGGTGAGCCGGGGAGCGCGCCTGCTGTACACTCCGATTGAGAACAGCTACGGAGACATGACTATCCATCTGGAAGTTGCTCCCTGCAAATCTGCCGGGCAGGGGTTTGGAAGTGCTACTGGCCAATACATGGATATATACATCAAATTTGATCCTCATACCCTGTCGGGATATGGACTACGTATCATACGAACCATCAAACATGACAATGCGGTAGACTTTATGCTGATGAAATACGAAAACGGTGAAGCCACTCCCATCTCCGATGCACATTCAACTCATTTTTTTGTAACACCTTGTCACATATACCTCGACTACAAAGTGATGCACCCGATAGAATCCAAAGCCAGATTGTCTGCATGGATCGCGCCTGCCCCTTCTCCGGAAAGACCTGACCTTGAATATATAGAAGAAGATATAGATACCCTCTCTCCGCATGGAGGCATCGGCATACAGCATACGGGATCTACAGGCGCCAATGCTACACTGTTGCGGAATCTGAAATGTACCTGGTGGGATTTGATGCCAAACTATCCGGTAAAAGAGAAAGTATCAAAGAAATAACCTGTTCTGAAAATATAAGTTTATATAGAAAAATCAGACAGATCCATGGCCTTTGCACAGGCATACCCTTGCTCGTACAGATCGGTAAGTTTCTGTACATCGCGTTCCATACGATCGACAACCACAGGCTGTTGAGGGCGTATCACCCGGACACGCCCCTGCTCTTCCAGGCGCTCTACAAGTTCCAGTTGCTGATTATAAATCCTACTTCTATGACTCAACGCCTCCCGTAGTTTCGGGTATTTACGGTATACAAGCGGTGGTACCCGAATGTCACCGGATTGTTTCCGATATCCTTTGTTGCGGGTGAGTACCACTATATTGCGATTGTATCCCTCATCTATCGCGCGTTGCAGAGGAATGGAATCTACTATACCTCCATCCAGCATAGGAATGTTATCCACGTACACGATAGGACAGACGAAAGGAAGACTACTGGAAGCCCGCGCAATATCTATGACCCTTTGTTTATCCTTTTTCTCTTCAAAATACATGGCTCGTCCCGTCAGGCAGTTGGTCGTCACCATCACATACCGTCCGGGAGAAGCAAAATAGGCAGGATAATCATAGGGCAATATACGCTCGGGAAACTCTCCGAAAAGAAGATCGAAGTCCATGATATTTCCCTTCCGCACCAGGTGTTTCCAGCTGATGTAATGATACTGTGCAAGCAGATCAATGTTGCTGTATTTGGCTCGTCCACGCTGTCCCGACATATAAGACAGTCCGTTGCAGGCACCGGCAGAGACACCGATCGTATAGGGAAACCGTATGCCCTGATCCATAAAATAGTCCAGAACCCCCGAAGTGAAAACCCCTCGCATGCCTCCTCCTTCCAATACCAGTCCGGTAGAAGAAATCATTGAAGAAATCGCAGGAGTAACAGAAGGAGTATATAGTACCTGATCGTTATTTTTCATCATTCAACAGATTATAAAGCAACTCATCTGTATATAATTGGAGTCTGTTCAAATTCACGCCAAAGTTAATGTTATCCGATTTAGTTACAAAAAAACAGAAAGAAAATCACATGGTTCCAGGTAAAACAAAAAGCAGGCAATCGGAATTCCGATTGCCTGCTCTCTATATAGAAGATGTATCTATAGCCTTCTTTTTAATCCTCTTCCCATTCATACGGAGCGAGTCTCCATACATCATCCAGGCGTGCGGCAGAGGTCTCTCCGGTGGTCACAAAACCTTTGGTCTGAGACTGATTAGAAAAACCGATGGCATTGATACGGGAAGTTCCTTCAAAAGGAGTAAGGTCTTCTCCATACCACAGATCAGTAGTAGGATCATAGATCCAGTAATTGGTACGATACGTTCCGGTTCCATACTCTCCGGTCACCAGATAACCTCTGCCGTCGATCACGAAAGCAGCAGCATTGGTACGCATAATATCCGTATAGTCATCATCATACGACTCATCACTATTGCTGTCATAGATATCACGCAGTTTTGTCCATCCACCTTCAACTCCGGTAGCCTGACTGGGGTCAAATTTCCACATATCATCTGTGAGTCCGTCACTGTTGCTATATCCACAACAGAGATAAGCAACATTATCAATAACGAATACAGTAGAACCTTCCCGTTTATAACCACCAAAACCTCTGGTTTCTTCCCACTGCGATCCGGAAGCTGCATTCGGGTTGAAACGCCAGAAATCTTTATACTGACCATCGTCATTCTTTCCCGTACCCACATATCCATAGTCACCAATGCTGAAAGCAACTGCTTTGGTACGTGCATCTCCTTTGAAATCATCCATCTTTGTCCAGACACCGATCACACTGTTGCCGTCACTGTCTGTTCCGGTAACACTCGGATCAAACTCCCAGGTATCTTTCAGGTAGACAAAATTGTCACTGTCATAACCCGTGGTCACATACCCTTTGGAGCCAACAGAAAAACCAACCGCACCGTTGCGTCTGGGAGCTTCAGGAGCAGCAGGCATACCGGCACACTTTTCCCAATAATTATTTTCCGTATGATACCTCCATACATCATGCAGGCAGGTAGAGTTTTCATTGGCTGCATTCTTTACCGCACTTCTGTATCCTCCACACACATAGAGATAGTCCCCTATCGAAAAATAAGCGGCACGGGCTCTTACCGGCCCGTCCAGGTCAGACATACGGTACCACACTCCTAATGTTTTGTCGCTACTATCGGTACAGCTGGTAATTGTAAGTACGCAGAGGCATATCCAAAACAAGCTTTTTACTGAAAAACATTGTATTGTTCTCATGTTTATATTCTGAATTTAAATGGTTTTATTCCGGGCAGCAAATATAGAGGTGAACGAACAGACACAAAAAAACTATCGACGAACACCCGTATTTTCTCTACTAATCAAAATTCAATAAATATAGTCGACAAATTCCCCCCTTTTGTCGATACTATTTGTCGCTTTACGCATGAAAGGCTTCTTTTGCTGCGATTTTTAACACAGTAAACCTCATGAAACAACTACTGAATACTTGTTTGGTATGCATACTCATCTTATCCATCCATTCCTGCCGCGACGAAAGTAATGTGGCCGGAAGCAAATGGGTGGAAAGTTCATTTACAAATATATACACAGACACTTGTACAGTGCAATTAAGCACCATTCTTCTCGACTCCATTGCCACCTCAGGCGACACACTGGCGCAAATAGGACACTACAAAGACAATCTGCGTGGAGATCTTTTCGCCTCTTTCTATACGGAATACAACATTCCTTCCAGTTCGTTCAGTGAAAACTACGAATATATCTACGACTCACTGACAGTAACATTGTTTCCTGCCAACAAATACCTGGGCGATACATTATCCACACAGACGATGTATATTTACAAACTCACGGATGTGATCGACCTGGATACGGAATACAAATACAATGTATCAAATGCTGCTCATGAAGCAGAGCCTCTGACCTCCTTTACATTCACCCCCTTTCACGGGCGCAGAGAGAAACTGGAAATACGTCTTCCCGACGAATTGGGAAATACGCTATTCCGGCAATTAAGAGACGGCGACATCCGCCTCAGCAATCAGGAATATTTCCGTTCCTACTTCAACGGGCTCGCCTTTTACGGAGATCGTTCAGACAATTGCATCAACGGATTTGTTGTGAACGACAGTAGTTTCTGCATCCACCTGCATTACCGGCGCATTGAGGCTACAACGACAGACCAGGTAATCGCGTTCAGACCGAATACCACGTACAACTTCAACAAGATCGAACACGATCGTACCGGTACTCCTTTTGAGAAAATGGAAAGTGGCAGGGAAAATGTATTCCCCTCTGAAGAGTCGGACAACATGGTATATATGCAGGCGTTGTCAGGAATATATGTAAATATAGAATTCCCTTACCTCAACAACCTGAATAAGCAGGGAGAACTTGCTTCCATCGAAAGTGCAACTCTCTATCTCTATCCGGTACAGAAAACATACGACGGAGAAAAGCCACTTCCGGAAAGTCTCTATCTCTACACCACGAACGACGAATATGTCACGGATGAATACAGCGATGTACAGAGTGGATCATTGACAGTGGATGAAGTATATAACAAAGAAACTTATTACTCTTTTGATATCACCTCCTTTTTACAAAGCAACCTGGGAACAAATGGCAGCAGCCGACAGAAACTTATGCTCATGATGCCGGACAATCAGTTCGTAACCACGGTAGATGGAGTATTTTTTGGAGACAGGCAAAACTCTACAAGCAACTCAAAACTCTATATCCTCTACAAAACATACAACGAAAGATGAGAAAAATTTTCATTGTTCTACTCACGACTTGCTTTTGGGCTATAAGTATAGCACAAAATATGACGAATGCTCCTACTTCTATGTTTGGTATCGGAGAACTTGCTACTGGCGATGGAGGTCAGTTTTCCGGTATGGGTGGCGTATCGATCGCTCTGAGAGGTGACAATTTCATCAACCCGGCCAACCCGGCTTCCCTCACCGCACTGGCCACACGACGGTATGTGGTGGATGCAGGTGTAGTGACTTCATACGATACATATACCGAATTGGGAGTAAAGAACTCATCTGTGACCGGCAACCTGAATAACTTCGCGATAGGATGCAGAGTGGTTCCTCGTTGGTATGCTGCCTTTTCACTCTCACCGGTAAGCAGTATGGGCTATGCGATCACTCTTCAGGAACCCGTACAGGGAACCAGTGGCTACATCAATTCCCTACACGAAGGAGAAGGTGGATTGTCTAAGATAAGCATCAACAACGGTATCCTGCTCACTCCCCGGCTTTCAGTAGGTGTCAACTTCTCTTATGTATCGGGAACCATCAAACAAAGCGAGACACAAGGAACTGCTACAGAGACGTACAGTTCCTTTAAATATGCGATTTACAGTGATTTTGGTTTGCAATATCACCTGCCTCTGCAGAAAAACAGATCACTTACCGTAGGAGCTGTATACGGATATTCCCAGCAACTGGTACAGGACAATGAACTCTACGTCTACAGTTCTTCCGCGGGAGAGGAAATAGACAGAACCTGGAAAAAAGTAAAACAGGATATGCCCGAGTTTATAGGAGGTGGCATATCGTACAATACCCAACGCCATATCTTCAGTGCGGAATATAAACACGTAAACTGGAGCCGTATGGGTTCCAACCGTTCGTCCATCAAATTTCAGAATCAGCATATAGTGAAAGCCGGAGTGAGCTACGCCGTTGGGGATATCTACAAAAATCCCGTACGTATCATGGCAGGAGCAGGCTATCAGAATTCTTATGTAGTGATCAGCAGCCAGACCGCGGACAACTATCACATCAGTGCAGGATTGGGGTTCACGGTTCGTGGCAGCAGCATGATCTCCATTGGATTCAAGTACAGGGATCAGTGGAAAAGACCCTCTAATCTCCCGCATGAACAGGGATTTTCGGCCTACCTCAATATCTCTTTCTCCGAAAGGACCTATCGGGGCAGGCTGCAATAAGCATCTTTTATCAGTAACGTTGCAAGATTATTTTGTATAATCACACGTTTATCATCAAACGTAATGACAGCTTTTTCAACGTGTGCAGTTACACGTTTTTCGCCAGCAAGAATAACACATTTATTGATAGCTTCTACTAAACTTACGTTCTTATTCTAACGTTTACCGCCCAACGTACAGGAAACACCTGAAAAGGAAAACGTGTTTTCCACCCAATAATTAAAGAATGTTTCAAATCCCTGAATTATATCGCATTTCTAAAAAATTACTACCTTTGACACAGAAATAAACTACTAAAACACATTTGTATGAAGAAGACACTTCTTACTGCTATTGTAGCACTCACCAGTATGGGCCTTTTCGCCCAGGACACCCCTGCCGAAGGATTTCGTTTTACCACAGTAAAAGAGATCCCTGTCACTTCTACCAAAAATCAGAACCGCTCAAGTACCTGCTGGAGCTATTCGGGACTGGGCTTGCTGGAGGCGGAATTGCTGCGCATGGGCAAAGGAGAGTATGACCTGTCCGAAATGTTCGTTGTACACCATACCATGACAGATCGTGCCGAAAGATACGTACGTCTGCACGGAGAAAGTTCGTTCTCCCCCGGAGGCAGCTTCTACGATGTGATCTATTGCTTCAAAAACTACGGTATAGTACCACAGGATGCGATGCCGGGCATTAGGTACGGAGAATCTCTGCCTGTACACAACGAACTGGATGCCGTGGCAGAAGGTTACGTAAACGCACTCATTAAAGGTAGATTGACCAAACTGACCCCGGTATGGAAAAAAGGATTAAGCGCTATCTATGATACGTATCTGGGAGAATGTCCCGAACAATTTACCTATCAGGGAAAAGAGTATACCCCAAAAACATTTGCTCAGTCTCTGGGACTGAATATGGATGATTATGTATCTCTCAGCTCTTTCACACACCATCCCTTCTATTCGGAATTTTCAGTTTAAGTGCCTGACAACTGGAGAAACGGTCTTTCGTGGAACCTTCCTCTGGACGAGTTCATGGCGGTGATCGACAATGCCCTGGAAAAAGGATATACAGTAGCATGGGCCAGTGATGTCAGCGAAGTGGGTTTCTCCAGAGACGGAGTAGCCGTAGTACCTGTAGAAGATCCTGTGGAACTGACAGGCTCTGATATGGCACGCTGGACAGGTCTGGCTGCCGCCGACAAAAAGAAAGAACTCACTTCGCGTCCTCTCCCTGAAAAAGAGATCACTCAGGAGATGAGACAGGTGGCTTATGACAACTGGGAAACTACCGACGACCACGGTATGCTTCTCTACGGAGTAGCACAGGACCAGAACGGAAAAGATTACTACCTGGTGAAAAACTCGTGGGGTACACGCGGAGTTTACAACGGCGTATGGTATGCCTCCAAAGCATTCGTTGCCTACAAGACGACCAATATCGTTGTGCATAAAAACGCTTTGCCTAAAGATATAGCTAAAAAATTAGGGCTTTAAATTACCTTAATTACATTCACTTAAACTATTTTCCTTTCTTCGCAATTCCACATAAAATAATTGCGAAGAAAGGATTTTTTATATATTTTGTGGGGAGTTATCTCTTTGTGATTCCATTTTATATTTTTATTATATGCGGAAGTTATACCAGGTGTTTTGATAAAAACAGAAGAAGAGGAAAAACAGTAGGTACCTCCCAAAAATCCAGAGGAAGCACGTCTGGGATATTCTTTTTTTAGCCCACAAATCAGTCTGGTTTCTAAATTCTATTTACACCTGAATGATTTATTTTCACTTTTTTTGGACAATAAATTCTCAGGTGGTCTTATGACAGGGAGTCCCGATACAAAAGGATAGAAAAAAAGTACTCTTTACCGGACCGATCTTTAGTTACAATGTTGGCTTAGGTTTGACACACTTCTGTCTTTTGGTCCGGCTTGCTTTATCAGGTATAAAAATGCGTAGATCCGGATAATTATCCGAATCTACGCTCCATATGATAGAACATTCACGTTACAAAACGAACTTTACTTTACACTCCCCGGAAAAAGAAGAGGGCAATAATCGTTTTTTATGGACGATTGGTTATCTTTGGAGGCTAAAAAAACAACCTGTAGTATATGAAGAAATGGATTGTATCCATCGCCATCTGCCTGCTGCCCCTGACGGCATACTGTCAGGAGTTTTTCCTGAATGTGGATCTGGTCAGCAAATATATGTGGCGCGGAATGAAGAACGGCAATGCCGCCGTACAGCCCTATATGGGATTTCAGATAGAGAATCTGACATTCACCGCCTGGGGCTCCACAGAATTTAAACGCAAAAACAATGAGATCGACCTGATCGTGGAGTATGAACACCGTAACTGGACATTCAGCCTGATGAATATGTTCTTTCAGGAAGCAGGCGAAACATTCAAGTATTTCCATTATACCCCAAAGACCACCGGACATACCCTGGAGGCAGGAGCTGCATATAGACTCTGCGACCGGTTTCCTTTGCAAGCTGCCTGGTATACGGTGATCGCAGGAAACGACTACACAGCAAACGAACACCGTGCCTGGTCTACCTATTGGGAATTCCTGCTGCCATTCACCATAGGCAGGATTGAATTTGAAGCAGAAGCCGGTATTACCCCCTGGAAAGGAATGTATGCAGATAAATTTGCCATGAACAACCTGGCTCTGGCAGCCGGATGGGACTGGGAATTGACAGACAGGCTCACCCTCACCCCTTCTGCAAAGATCGGTTACAACCCTTTCGAAAAGAACTTCTATTTCGTAGTTGGCATCTCTCTGTAATTGCGCAAAAAGCGCAAATAT
>DALZBD010000078.1:0-11398 GCA_031977515.1 Bacteroides sp.
ATCTGGGATTACAGCCAGCGTGTAAAATGTTTCATGTATATATTTTTAATGAACTGCGTCAGTATACAGTAGCTTATCAGTATGGCAATCAGCCAGGGGAAATAGCTCCAGGGAAGAGGCACAAGACCAATAGAACTTCCTATTCCAGTAAATGGCAGGATGATTCCGACTCCCATGATAAGTATAGTGAGTCCTGTCACCGGCCAGGATGCACAACTCTGTACAAAAGGGATCTTGCGGGTACGGATCATGTGTACGATCAGTGTCTGGGACAGCAATCCTTCAATGAACCAGCCCGACTGGAAGAGCGCCTGATGTTCCGGGGAGTTGCAGGCAAAAACATACCACATTACCAGAAACAGAGCGATATCGAAGATGGAGCTGATCGGACCTATACAGATCATGAAGCGGCTCAGGTCGGATGCATCCCAGCGACGCGGTTTACGCAGGTATTCCGGATCCATTTTGTCGAACGGAATTGTGGTTTGAGATACATCGTATAGCAGGTTCTGCACAAGCAGATGGATCGGCAACATCGGCAGGAAAGGGAGGAATGCGCTTGCAGCCAATACACTGAACATATTACCGAAGTTGGAACTGGCTGTCATCTTTATGTATTTCATGATGTTGCCAAAGGTTTTTCTGCCTTCGATCACCCCCGCTTCCAGTACCATCAGGTCTTTTTCCAGCAGGATAATGTCCGCACTCTCTTTGGCGATGTCCACGGCCGTATCCACCGATATCCCTACATCCGATTGCCGGAGAGCAGAAGCATCGTTGATGCCGTCTCCGAGAAAACCCACTGTGTTTCCGGATTGCTGTAGTAAAGTAATGATACGTGTTTTCTGCATCGGAGTCAGTTTGGCAAAGACTTTCACATGTACGGCCTGTTCTTTCAGCTCATCATCGGTCATTGCTTCAATATCCATTCCGGTAAGAGTTTGTGAGGTATCTACTCCCACCTGCCTGCAAATAGTCTTTACTACAGCTGTATTGTCTCCGGAAAGAACCTTTACCTCCACGCCATGTTCGTGTAATTGGTGAATCGCGTTAGCAGCCGAAGGCTTGGGAGGATCCAGAAACGCCAGATAGCCGATAAGTACCATTTCGCTTTCGTCGGCAATGGAAAACTCACTCTCTTTTTCTACCCAGCTTTTGTGAGCAATGGCAAGTACACGCATTCCCTCTTTGTTCATCCGCTCACAGATCTTGTATGCTTTTTCACGCAGATCTTCCGTAAGCCGGTATACTTCACCGTTGTACTCTGTATGGGTACAGATGCTAAGCATTTCTTCTACTGCTCCTTTGGTGATGATCTGGCATTTGCCTTGTTTGTCTTCCACTACCACAGACATACGTCTGCGGGTGAAATCGAATGGTATTTCGTCTATCTTTGTATATTCCTCTTTGAGATGTTCCATTCCCAATTCCTGTACGTGCGACAGGATTGCCCGATCCATCAGATTCTTAAGACCTGTCTGAAAATAGCTATTGAAGAATGCATGGCGCAAGATACGCTTTTTATCGTCCTGACTTCCGTCGGAGTTGATATAGCGTTCGAGTATGATCTGGTCACGGGTGAGTGTACCTGTCTTATCGGTACACAGGATGTTCATGGCACCGAAATTCTGTATAGCGTTCAAATTCTTAACGATCGTTTTCTTACGTGCCATAGCTACAGCACCTTTGGACAGGTTGGCGGTCACGATCATAGGAAGCATTTCTGGAGTGAGACCTACTGCCACGGAAACGGCAAAAATGAATGCTTCGAACCAGTCGCCTTTGGTGATACCATTTACAAGGAAAACGAAAGGAACCATCACCAGCATGAAACGGATCAGCAGCATACTCACATTGTTGATCCCTTTGTCGAATGCAGTCTGTGCGCGTACTCCCACAATGCTTTTGGCTATGGTGCCCAGGTAGGTATGTTTGCCCGTTGCAAAGACTACCCCTTTGGCTGCGCCGCTTACTACGTTGGAACCCATGAAACAGATATTATCCAGTTCCAGTACGCTTCCGCTGCGTACGGCCCGCTGACGTAGCGAAGGTTGTTTCTCGACGGCATCTGCTTCACCAGTAAGGGAGGATTGACTGACGAAAAGGTCTTTCGATTCTATGATCCTCAGGTCTGCCGGGATCATATCACCTGCCGAAAGATACACCACATCTCCGGGTACGAGGTCTGTGATATTCACTTCACGGCTGGTCAGGCTATCGTCCCGATACACACTCGCGGTGTTTTTTACCATCTTTTTCAGTGCTTCGGAGGCTTTACCCGAACGCCATTCCTGTGTAAATCGCAGGATCACACTGAGCAGTACCATGATGGTGATGACGAGGATGCTGGTCCACTCCCGTTCTTCGGGAGTGACCATCAATACATCTATCACCAATGAGACCATGACAAGTACCATCAATACGCCTATAAACGGGTTGATAAAAGCTTTGCAAAACATCAGTATGGGATTCTGCTTTTGTTCGTGTACGACTTCATTGGTACCGTATATGCGTTGGCGCACCTTTATGTCTTCATGGGTCAATCCATGAGAGGTCGTCTGAAAATAACTGTTTACCGATTCCAGCGACTGAGAAGCAGCCAGGAATACTTTTTCGTTGTTAAAGACGGGTGATTTGCTGTTTTTTTTCTTTCTCCGGATCATAACTATCTACCTGTTTGATAATGTTTGCGAAAGTATTGTGCCGCAAAAGTAGCTGGTGCTTTATCAAAAAGCGATTAGAGTATAATTAGAGTGGTATTAGAAAATAATTAGAAACTGTTTACATGGGGCTTGTTTTTCTGTTATGGAAAATGTTGAAGGTGCAAGGTGCTGAGAGCCAAGATGCTTGATGCGCAAAGTGCTGAGACGCAAAGTGCTGAGAGGCAAAGTATTGCGTCTCTACAAGAGCTGTGTTTTCTTTTGAAAATGATATACTTGTAGAGACGCAATACTTTGCGTCTCAGGCATAAAAGGAGTTTTTTTGCTGTGAATGATAGCTGTAGATTACTTATATATAAATAGAAAATCAGATATGAGGTAGTTCCAGCGTATATACAGTACCTTCTCCCACCTGAGACTCTACATGAATAATACCTTTGTGCAGGAGTATGATCTTATGGGTAAGTGCCATTCCTATTCCGTGTCCCGGCGCATATTGCTTGTTACTACCTCTGTGGAAGGGAGAGAATATCTGTTTCAGATCTTCGGGAGAGATACCTATTCCTGTATCAGACAATCTGATGATTGCTTTGTCCTGCCAGAAAGTAATTCCTACATTGGAAGTCTTGTTTTCGGAGAATTTGCAGTTGTTCTCCATCAGATTGACAAAAGCTGTTGTCAACAGATAACTGTTGCCCCATACGGTAATGAATGAGTCGTCGTCCGATTCCTGTTCAAAAATTAGTTCTACCGTATATTCCGGATGAGCTTTCCGTACAAGTTCGTAAGCATCCAACAGCAATTCATCCACTCTGACCTGTTGCATGGCTATTCGTTCCGGCAGGTAATCTGCTTTGGCCAGATTGAGTAATCCTGCCGCAAGGTTTCTGAGTTGATGCGTATCCTCCAAAGCGTGTCTGATCGCTGCTCTATATTCTTCCGTGCTGCGTTCTTTGAGTAGCGCCAGTTCAAGTTCCGCTGTCAGGGCAGCCATAGGGGTACGAAGCTCATGCGATACATTGCTGACAAACATTTTCTGTGCTTCGAAAGAACTTTCGAGGCGATCGAGCATGTGGTTGAAGGTAATGGCCAGTTCTCCCAACTCATCCTGTTCACGCTTTACAGCTACTCTGTTTCCCAGATTGGAAGCTGTGATGGCCTCTACCTCTTTGACCATTCCCGATACCGGAGCCAGCGCGCTGCGTGACAATACATATCCCACTACTACCACCAGACACAATCCTATGACGCATAGGATGGACAGCATGGTACGCAGGGAAGCCTGTTTGGCTCTTCCATATCCATCGTATGCGGCGGCTGTCAGGATATAAGGTTGGTCGTTGAAGGTATAGAGCAGGCCAACTGCCTGATAGTCTTCCTGATAAAATTCAATGGATTTTTCCTCTACGATACGACGGATCATCTCGGGAGTCTCTTTCACAATGTCTATTTGCATGGCATCGTGATAGAGCAGGTGAAAGTCTGGGTCGTAGATAGCCACTTCTACCTCATCTATAAATTCTCTGTTGTTGAGGTAGATCGACTGCATGATCTCTGCATCTACACGACTTTCGAGAAATAGATGGGCTTTGGTGATCGCTTCTTTTTTCAGATCGCGGAAGAATTCATTGCTTCTGTTGTGCTCCGAAAACAGATAGATAAATAGTACCAACAGCAGCAATACTGCCGCAGTCACACTGCTATAGCGTAATGTGAGTCTGGTGCGTATTTTCATTCTTCCATTTTAAAGATAAATCCCATTCCCGGTTTGGTATGGATCAGCTTCACCGGATAATTCTTATCGATCTTTTTTCTCAGGTAGTTGATATAGACATCAATGAAATTGGTTCCCGTATCGAAATGGGTATTCCATACTTTGTCTGCAATCTCCATGCGCGAAAGTACTCTTTCGGGATTTTCTGCCATATAGACCAACAGGTTGTATTCTTTGGGAGAGAGGTGTATTTCGTTTTCTCCTCTGTATACACTTTTGCTGAGTAGATCGATCCGCAGATCGGCATAGGTCAATTCCTTGACTGTGTTTTCTGTGGTCTGCGGATCTCTTCGTTTGAGCAATACCCGGATGCGTGCATCCAATTCACGAAAGTCAAAAGGCTTTACCATATAATCGTCTGCTCCGGCATCAAATCCGTCCAGTTTGTCGTCGGTAGTACCCAGGGCAGTGAGCATCAGGATCGGAATTTTTGTGTTCGTCTGGCGGATCTCTTTGCAGAGTTGAAAACCATCCATTTTGGGGAGAATAATGTCTGAGATGACCAGCTGGTATTCTCCGCTGCGAAACAGACGTAAGCCCATCTGTCCGTCATAGGCCAGACTGACCTGGTATCCAGCCTCTTCCAGACCTCTTTGCAACAGTTCTGCAACGCGCTGTTCGTCTTCGACTACGAGAATACGGATCATAGGATTATAGATGAATGAATAATAGGGTATAAAATAGTGAAAGCTGAATGCATAGAATCAAACTTGTTTGATTTCTATGCTGAGGCGTATCCTATCTTCTGCAAAGATAATAAGAAACTGTTAAAGAGAAAAAACGATTTCTTTTATTTGCTGTTAAGCGGGAAAGAAGTGGTTTAAATAGAAAAGCCTGTGTACATAGGTACAGGTTTTTCTTAACAATGTATTAAATCAGGCTAATTCTTCATCCAAAATTAGCTTGTCCCCTTTTTCATTGACAAAACTCAATGTAATCCAATCATATCCTTCTTCTTTTATTTGTTGCCAACTGATTTTTTCGACCTCACGGTTCAGTACTCTAACCATACCGTTCTCTATATTGTAATCTTCTTTTTCTTCTTCATAGTCTATTCCATACGAAAGAAGTATGGTACCTGTGAATATAGAAGAACCGTTTAATTCTATTTTTTTTAATGGAGTTGTATTTTTGCGGTGTTTATTACAAAAAAGATTATCATATCCGTGGATATTACTGTCAAAAACCATATACTGTTCGTGGCTGTTTATAGGTTGAATAATAATCTGAAAATCATTTAGATAATAATCTTCCTCTTCTTCGGATACTAAATAAAGCGTGTCATCAATAGTCTTCATAACAGCTTGAGTGAAAATATAAAATTGGCAGTTATCTTCCGGACTTAAGGTTGCGTTTAGCTGAAAGTCGTCTACAACAGAAATCTCTGATAAAATGTTTTTAAGATAATCAGGTGTATTCATCTTTTTCTTATTTAATATAGGTGGATAAAGGTAATATAAAAAAAGCCCGTGTACAAGAGACACAGGCTTTTCTTATTATTGAGAATCTCGTGGATTACTTACCCAGAGCAGTAGCAATGTCTACAGCCACAGCTACAGTAGCACCTACCATCGGATTGTTACCCATGCCAAGGAATCCCATCATTTCTACGTGAGCAGGAACAGAGGAAGAACCAGCGAACTGAGCGTCACCGTGCATACGTCCCATCGTATCTGTCATACCATAAGAAGCAGGACCTGCAGCCATGTTATCCGGGTGCAGGGTACGTCCTGTACCACCACCTGAAGCTACAGAGAAATAACTTTTTCCTGTTTCCAGACATTCTTTTTTGTATGTACCGGCTACCGGGTGCTGGAAACGTGTCGGGTTGGTAGAGTTACCTGTGATAGACACATCTACACCTTCTTTACGCATGATGGCTACACCTTCACGTACGTCGTCTGCACCGTAGCATTTTACTTTAGCACGTTCTCCATCCGAGTATGCGATTTCACGTACGACTTTCAATTCTCCTGAGAAGTAGTCGAATTCAGTCTGTACATACGTAAAACCATTGATACGTGAGATGATCTGTGCAGCATCTTTACCCAGACCGTTGAGGATGCAACGGAGAGGATCTTTACGTACTTTGTCTGCTTTGGCAGCGATTTTGATCGCTCCTTCGGCAGCAGCGAAGGATTCGTGTCCGGCAAGGAATGCGAAACATTTGGTCTCTTCGCGCAACAGACGGGCAGCGAGGTTACCGTGTCCGATACCTACTTTACGATCTTCGGCAACTGATCCGGGGATACAGAAAGCCTGCAGACCGATTCCAATAGCTTCAGCCGCGTCAGCAGCCACTGTGCAACCTTTTTTGATAGCAATAGCGGCACCTGCCACATACGCCCATTTTGCATTTTCAAAGCAGATAGGCTGAGTCTCTTCACAAGTTTTATAAGGATCAACACCTGCAGCATCGCAGATAGCTTTTGCCTCTTCGAGGTTTGCAATTCCGTTTGCGTTTAATGCCGCGTTCACTTTTTCGATACGACGATCGTAACTTTCAAATAATGCCATTTTGTATTTCCTCCTTATAATTAATCGTGACGTGGATCAATGTATTTCACAACACCGGCTTCTGCGCTGAAACGTCCGTAAGTACCGGTTACTTTTTTCAATGCTTCGTTGGCATCGGTTCCCTTTTTGATTTCGTCCATGAATTTGCCCATGTGAACGAATTCGTATCCGCAGATCTCGTCGTTTTTGTCGAGAGCGATACGGGTGATGTAGCCTTCAGCCATTTCGAGGTAACGTGGACCTTTGGCCAATGTACCGTACATGGTACCTACCTGGCTGCGCAGACCTTTACCGAGGTCTTCCAGACCGGCACCGATAGGCAGACCGTCTTCTGAGAAAGCCGACTGAGTGCGTCCGTATACGATCTGAAGGAAAAGTTCACGCATCGCTGTATTGATTGCGTCGCAAACGAGGTCTGTATTCAGTGCTTCCAGTACAGTTTTGCCCGGAAGGATCTCCGAAGCCATAGCAGCTGAGTGTGTCATACCTGAGCATCCGATGGTTTCGATCAGTGCTTCCTGAATGATTCCTTCTTTCACATTCAGAGTGAGTTTACAAGCACCTTGCTGAGGAGCACACCAACCCACACCGTGAGTCAAACCTGAAATATCAACGATTTCTTTGGATTTTACCCATCTGCCTTCTTCGGGGTTGGGAGCAGGACCATGATTCGGACCTTTTTTCACAACACACATGTGTTCCACTTCGTGTGAATAAGTCATAATTAGCTCTTTTTTAAATTAAACTATAAATTACGTAACCGTGTTTTAAATCGACCACAAAGTTAACGGTTTTCCTCACTTCTGCAACGTAGTAATTATTACTTTTTCATGAATAGCGGGTTTATTTGGGAGTAGATTCTGCATATTGCAAACCCGACCTGACAAAATCGGTACTTTAAGGCTGAATGACGCTGCAGAGGGGGCGATTCTTTTTTGTGAGATGTAGAAGACTTTACATAAGCAGACAACAAATAAGTTGTGCATATTCAGGATCTGGTTTAAATTTTAGCTAACGCTGAATTTTAGTATTTGTTTCTTTACTTTTATACAAGGCAACGTACCAGAGTTTTTATAGTTTTGTTTTTAATTATCTCTGTTCCTGTTAGATAAAAAAATGGTTTTTTAAAATGTAAAAAAGAAGTTTGCTATTTTGAACTTAATACATATCTTTGCGCAGTATATATATACTGCATATGTTGTTTCTTTATATAATAAAGATGCAGTATGGGAAATCGAAACAATAGAATGTTTTGTATTTAAAAGAATAAACTGACAAAAGGAAGAGATTATGATGTATATCCTGGGAATTATAGTGGGGGTGATACTTCTTTTTGGTATCTGGTTTGTGGTTACATCCAACAATCTGATTGCCAAAAAGAATCGTGTGAAACAATGCCAGAGTGGTATATGTGTGGTACTCAAACAGAGAAATGATATGATCCCCAATCTGGTGGCATCGGTCAAAACCTATATGGGGCATGAAAACCAGACGCTGACCCGTATCGCGGAATTGCGTTCGCAGGCTTCCAACATTAAAAACGAACAGGATCTGATCCGTAATGGAAATGAATTGTCTGCTCTTATGCCAAAGCTGAACGTGGCTTTGGAAAATTATCCTCAGTTGAAGGCCGATACTCAGTTTATCAGATTGCAGAATTCGATAGAAGAGACAGAGTTGCAACTACAAGCCATACGGCGTACGTACAATGCAGCAGTAGTAGAATATAATAATTACATAGAGATGTTTCCATCTTCTTTTGTCGCAAGTCGTAAGGGACATCAGTTGGCAGAATTGATAGATATACCGGAAGCAGAGAAACAGAATGTGAATGTGGGTGAGCTTTTTAAATAAGATCAACCCCGTTCTGATATCTTTTTTACAACACAGCACTTTATAAAACAGGGAATCGTATGTCGACACCGGATGTGGGCCAATTGCAACAGGAACTTTACAGTACATTAAAAGGCGTTGAAAAAAAAAGGAAACTGTTAAGTATCTCTCAGAGAGTGATGTATCTGATGGTACTTGGGTGGTTCTTATTTCTGGGATATAATTATTATGCTCTCACTCATTATGAACAGGAGGAAATTGTCGTAGAGAATATAGGAACAAAAGAGGAACCGATCTATACCTATAATAATTCTCATGATTCTGTGATAAAAGTGGTCCTGATCATATTTGGTGTACTATTTGTCAGTCAATTTGTTTTTGCCGGAAACTATACTGCTTTCAATGAACAGGAGCAGAATATTATCTCAAAGATCGTTCGTACCCTCTTTCCGAAAGCAGAATACAGCAGGTATGCGAATGCTCCTACACCCACTATCGTACACTCCAGTAAGCTTTTTACGGGTATCTCACGCCACAGCAATGCGTTGATGGTAAATCTATTTGCATCCCTGAAGATCCGGACAGAAGGAAAAGATCTTTTTATAACAGACCTGGGTCTCAGCAAAGCTATAGACTCGGATACGGTGGGTGCGATATTGAAACCTTATAAGATTCTTCTCTCTATGTTCTTTAAATCTTTATCCGGAGGTCGTTCGGAGAATCTGATGTTGGATTTCAGAGGAATGTTTGCATGGATCGAATTTGAAGAGATGTTTAAAGGGCATGTGGTGATATTGCCGGATCATCTGGAAGGAAAATTGGGGTATCTGGCAAAGAGCATACAGAGTATGAAAGATGTCGGTGGAAATCAGTTGGTGACTATGGAGGACCCCGAATTTGAGAAATACTTTGCCGTATATGCATCAGATGAGGTTTTTGCCAGATATATTCTCACTCCTTCCATGATGCGTGACATTACCCAGTTGCGTGAAAAATACGGACGTGATATCATGGTTTCTTTTACAGGCAAGCGATTTTATTTTGCGGTGTATATGCCTGATGGTTTCCTGAACCTGCGTGCGGGGTCTCTGACAAAAGAGAGGAATGTGGTGGAGGAGATCTATACTGATATTCAGACTGTCACCACGATCAGTGAGGAACTGAACCTGAAACAAAGAAGTCGTTTTGCAACGGTATAGTTTTTTGTAATATAAATGATAAGATCATGATGAAAGAAAAAGACGTTTTTCCGGATAGTTTTCATGCATATTGTCGGCAACACCCTGAGAAATTTGTAAACCGTATCAAACTGTCAACCAGGATGTGGGGAATTCTTTTCCTGGCTATAGGAGTTTTCTGTATAGCCTGCCCTTCTCTGGTACCTTTGTTAAGATACTGGCTCTCTCCGGGGTGGATACGCGGCCTGGCTGTTATACCTATTCTGATCGGTGTGTATAATCTGTTTATAAATACGGTCTGGTACAACAAACAAAGCGGTGGACTTGTGAAAAAAATAGGCATACGCAAATTTGATCGTGTATATGTCAACGTTAAAGAAATAACAGATGCCTTTGAGAAAGGAGATGTCGATTATCTGGCAGAGGCAAAATATACACTCAATGATCCTCTTCAGCTACACGTTTATGAAGACAGGAAAGGACAAGAATTTTATTGCCAGTTGCGTCTGTACAACACTCCTTCAGAGTACAGCCCGATAAGTGATGTGCGTACATTCTCTGGCAGTGATTATCAATTGTATAAGAGTTGCTTTCATTCTATGAAGAGTGAAGTAACGGATGAATCCTGATACAATTCAATTATATACAAACACATTAAAATTTACACAACATGGCAAGTATTGAAAAATTATTAGTAAAAGCGGATCAGTTGAATATTGAAAAACAAAGTTCTTATGAGTTGAAAGTGAATAAAATGTATTATCTTATACAGGCCTTTGGATCGGCATTAACTGCTGGCGTCCTGATTTTTTTTGTTTTACCGCAGACGGCTCAATTTTCGACCGGGTCTTCTTATCATCTTTATCTGATCTATGCTATCGCTGTAATTTCGTCAATTTATGCGGTTCTCTCTTTTTATGCTGCTTTTACTGCAAAAGTAGTTATCGATGATCAGGGAATCACCATACCAGGTATGGTGGCTTTTCAGTCTATGAAATTGCCCTGGGATGATGTGGACCGTGCCGAACTGACTTCAGTAATTACCTACAGCAATTATCTTATATTGATTGTCAAAAAGATCTTCTCTTCTATTTTCGCAAATATAGAATTGCGGATCAGCTATAGAAGTGCTCCGGGTAGAGAAGGAGTGAACTTTCCTGTTCTGGATGTGGTAGCCGACCGTGCCAAGGCATTGCGTATCATTCAGGATAAACTGGACAATCGCTTTACAGTCTATCAGGGAGAATATTAAAAACAAATCAGATGGATATAAAATATATCATCTGTCTGAATCTGAATTTTTGTGTTGAAGCAAAAGCTTATTTGTTAGTTTCTATAGACAAATTTTGTGAGATACGATTTACCGTTGCAATACAAACACAAGTATATATAGAATCGATGTAGAAAATCTGGTTAGTTTAGAATTGGGCAATAAC
>DALZBD010000079.1:0-11386 GCA_031977515.1 Bacteroides sp.
TCATGTACACCCAGGGTGCCGTTCGCTCCGGTTCCCTACGCTCTCTTTGCCCTGGGCTATGATATACTGCCTCTCCGAGGCGTAGGTCAGTGGGATATGCACTGGTTAGTGGGATTTGAGTGTGAATAGGAGTGTCAGGAATAGCAATAAATCCTTAACTGAATGACATTATCCTGCCGGGCTGGTCAAATGCAACCGTGATGTAGCTGATCACATACAACCACTATACGGCTGATATAGATAATTAATATTAATCGCACATCCTTAACATTCATTGGTGTTAATAATCAAATAATGATCATGACCACAGGGAGGAATCGTAATTCATCTAGCGTGTCTTGGTATTAATAATCCAATAATGCTCATGACCGCAGGGGGTAAATCGTAAATCACTCCATGATCTCCTGCAACAAATTCAGGGTTTCCCTCAGGTGTTTCAGGTCCTCGTGCGAAGTCTCGTCCACCGCAAAATGCATGACCTCGTTTCGTATTTCATGGATACGTCCGAAATACTCCATGAGTTTGGTCCGGCTGACGGGTAAGTTGATGCGGCGAAAGATCTCTTCGTTTTGCAGGACGATCAGGTATTGTCCGAAAGTCAGATCTGAAACGTGCTGTACCTTCTTGTCGAGTTTGTTCGGATCCAGTAGCCGGAGCATATCCTCTATAGGTATGTCGGAACGTGACAGGATGATGCGGATCAGTTTTTCGATCTGTTCGATCAGGAAGAAGGGTTCGGCCTGTTCCAGAAATTGTCCAGTGATGTCCGTATTGGTAATGATGCCACAGATGATATCGTCCGTATCTCTCACCAGTACCACCTCTTTGCGGAGTACTCTTTCCACGACCTCCAGTAAAGGTGTATGTATGCTTACCACCTCTACCTCTTCCCGGCAATCATAGACCCGGTCGAGTTTCTTTCCCAGGCATTTTGCTTTTCCGATGGAACGCCAGCTGACCATTCCTTCCACCTTGCGTGGGTTGTTCATAATAGGTAGTTGGGAGTAGTTGCACTTGATCATCAGAGTAATGGCCTCTTCCAGTGGAGCATCCCGTTGGATGGATATCAGAGAAGTACGGCCACGTTCGTGAGGATGCCTCAGGTTGGCAGAGTCCAGACGGCTGAGGCGGGGGATAGGGTCGCAATTGCTTCCTTTCTGTAACCCGAGGTAGCACATCAACGGTCCCGACAATTCCTCTATGGTTTCCGGAATATCCTCTGTCTCTGCCGGACGTTTCTGTACCGTGATCACATTTGCCAGGTGGGTATTGGAAAAAGCCGGATGGGTAAACAGATGAAATTCGTCGAGCAACTGCTCAATCTCTTCCGTCAGTTTTGTATTCCGTTTGTTGCCACTTGCCAGATGGATGATCTCACGGGGAGTGGTGACCCAGGGAGAGTCTTCCCGGATCTCCATGAGTTTCTTTCTGAGTGATTCATGTTTCATAATCGTTTCTGGTAAGAGGCAGGTTATCTGTTTCCGGTATATACATATTCTTTCTGTCAAAAGTGTATATTACTAACTTTCTATAGCGGAAGATTGTTCGATGGATTGGGGAAATAAAGGCTATCCCGCATTTGTTGCTGTATAGAAATGTGATTTATCAGGGCATCTTCGGAACATTTCCGGGACATATGAACCTTTTTCAGACCATTCCGGGTATTTATGCTTTTTATATACTGTATGGTTGCCACGATCAGTTCGTACACCGTTTTGAGGAAGAAATGAAACCGATATTCAGTTTTATATTATGTGTTGAATATCAGATAATTGATTGAGTATTGTGTTCTCAAAAACCAATATCACTTCTGAAAAGCTTTGATAGAACCTGGCGATCCGCTACTTTTGCTGCTGATGATTTGATTGTGATTGGGAGATCGTACTTTTCAGAAATCTTCGAAAAGTCGGTCTTTAGTCCGATAATTATCAATACACTGTTCTTAAACTAATATTTTTTTCGTCTTGTCATGTCTGCGACTTATGTGGCGGATGAAAAAATATTAACTCTTTTCCCATACCTTTTGGTTAGGGTTGCACATGAGAAGATATAAACATGGTATGTGTTTGATTCTTCTGGTTTTATCAACACCACTTGAATGTATTTTTTCATGTGCGGGAAAAGAGGAACGTAAAAGAAGAAAAAATTAGTATGCTTCTTTCAACAAACGGATATGTAGCGATATATCCGTTTTTTTTATATCTTTTTTTCAGGGCAGAGAAAGAGTGTCACATGTACTTTTCTATACTCCCGTTTCTTCCTGCCCGGCAATCTCGTAAGGGCCTTCAAATTCTTTGTTGTAGAGCCGATAGGTGAGCCATCCGACCAACATACCAAACAAAATACCCACAACGACATCCAACGGATAGTGCTTTCCTACATAGATGCGACTATAAGCTACCAGAAATGCCCAGACGAAGACTAAGGTACTGTACGTTGCGTTCTTTATATATAGAGCTGAGAACATGGCCAGACACATGGAAGTAGAGGAGTGTGCAGAGAAGAAGCTGTAACTGGTGCCTGTGGCCTCCAGCTGATTGAACAACCCTTCGAGCAGTGGATTGTTTCCGGGACGCGGACGCATGATGATAAATTTCACGATCTGATTGAGCAAGCTGTTGGCTGCTACTCCTGCTATAAGAAACAGCGAAGCGATGGCACCATGTCGTTGTCGTTTGTATACCATGAAGCTGATAACGACTACCATCAGAATGATCCATACAGTCTGGTCACTTAGAAAGACCATAACAGGGTCTATCCATGGGTGGTTTTTACTATTGAGGTAGATAAACAGATCTTTGTCCCACTCGGGAAAGTTGATGGTGAACATGAAACAACGATTTAGGTACATTTGTATATGTGGCCTGAGGAGGGGTCGGACTGCAGGATCTCAGTCTTTCCCAACCTCTTTGTCCCGCTGTATCGGGAAGGTTGAGTTGTAACGCCTCTATAAGGCTACGGATACATGGTAGGAGTATAGCATACATACCATAGTAGCCATGGAAAAACCATAGATCCGCACATATACTGTCAACTACGTATGAATAACTACTTAAACAGTCGGGACAGGTATATGTTCTTTTCTATCCGGTTTTTCTGATCACAGGATAAAAAAAGCGCACAGATACGTGCTGTTTACAGGATCTCTGTGCGCTTTTTGTATTATTCCGCCTCCAGGGGAGTATACACCCGCGCAGCCAGTTCTTTATCTAGGGTATACAGGCCAAAACCATTGTCTTTGATCATGCGCAGTGCGTCGATAAGACCCTGTGCTGTTTCTTCTTCCTCTACCTGTTCGTCTACAAACCATTTCAGCATGGATTGTGTGGCATAGTCTTTCTCTTCCGTAGCCAGGGCATACAACTCATTGATCAGAGATGTTACCTTCTGTTCGTGAGCCAGCGTATCTTCAAATGCCTCCAGAGGAGTATCCCACTGGGCCTTCACTTCGGCAATGGGCTGTAAGACTGGTCGTCCGCCACGCGAGACCAGATAGTTCAACAGTTTCATAGCATGATCCTGTTCTTCCCGGAACTGTATTTTCATCCAATTGGCAAATCCCGGTTTTCCGGTAGCACTAAAATCCGCGGACATAGAGAGGTAGAGGTAAGCAGACCATAATTCTGCATTGATCTGTGCATTCAATGCTTCCTGCATTTTTGTACTTAGCATAACTGTTTGTTTTGAAGGTTTATATATAAAGTGGGAAAGGTGTGTCATAAGTATATGTATACCTCTGAACCAGCGGTCGACGCCGTCAAAGGGATTCATCAGTAGCCCAATGGTTGAGTGGAACGAAACCCTGGGTTACAAAGTATACACCACATTCAACCTTGAAGAGGTTTCACTATGACTTTTGGCATACCTACCTTACTTTATATGCAAATATACTTCTTTTTTAACAAAAAAGGAAAAGGTGCGTTAAGTAATCTCAGAATTATACGGCACAGACCTTTTGAAGATGAATGGATAGCGGAGCATAGATCGTCGGGGGCAGAGAAGAATGGCCTTGCCGGTGGGTATCTCTTTTCGTGGATGACAAAAAATAATATGTTTGCCGACAGCCAGTGTATCTTACCGGAAATATCGGTCTGATATTGGTTTTTATTTGTTGCGTAACAGATGTTACCGGAATGAATCTCCTTTGTAAGATATCTATGGCTATTTTTTGTAAATCTTTGACAGAAAGAATATATTTATTGGATATTGGGTTTTATTTCTCAGTTTTCTATGTTATATTTGTCCTATTCCGGTAAAATGATATATATCTGTTACCATTTGGTTTTGCAGTATATGACACATCCTAAAACATGGCTTTCTATGAGTGTAAGACATTTCTTTTTTTTACTCCTCTTTCTATTGTTGATTCCTGTCTCATGTACCCAAGATACGGTATATCACTCTCTGCTCTGTCGTTCGGAAGCTTTACTGGAAGAGTTTCCCGACAGTGCCCTGAGACTTCTGGATTCTATTCCTTCCCTGCATCTGCTTAGTGACGAAGAAAGCAATTATTACCACCTCATACGCGTGCAGGCCAGAGACAAGATTGGGCAGGATATTTCATCAGACACGGTTCTTTTCAGATTGAAGGAGTATTACGAACATACAGATCCGGTAAAGTCTGCTCTTGTCTATTTGTATTTGGGCAAAATGTACTACCAGCGGGCAGAGTATGAAGCGGCTTTGCTCAACTATCTCAATGCGGAAAAACGTTCGGAGAGATTGGGTATCAAACAGCGAGCCATGATCCAGCACAACATCGGTAATCTGTTTTTTGTGCAGCGGGATATACGGGATGCGAAAATGAGATATGCAAGGGCACTGGAGGGATTTACTGCTGTGGGAGATACAAAAAACCAGATTGCTGCTTACAATCTGTTGGGAAGTTGTTGCATGCTGGAAGAGAATACAGACAGTGCATATTACTATTACGATCGTTGTGTGGAGTTGTTGGATAGTTGCACGCAGGATCATCTCTCTATAACGACTATCCTGAGCAACCTGTCTGTCGGCTATCGGCACATGGGAGATCGGGAGAAGGCACGGTTCTACCTGGAGAAGGTCTTCGACTATCCTATAAACACCATGGAGAGGGCACGTATCAACTACAACCTGGCAAAATTGGATGATGGGAATGAGGCCGATTTTTATAGCTATATGCAGCAGGCCATTGAGTTGGTCCGGGAAGAAGACGATCCGTTTTTCAAAGCTACTTTGCATCGTACTCTTTCTGAACACGAAGAGGAGAAGGAGGATTTCTTCTCCGCATTGGATCATCACAAGAGTTATGTGGATTTTATGCTCGGTTTCTATGAAAACAAGTATGAAAATTCATTGAAAGATATACAACAGACTTATTATCTGGACAATCTGGAGCATGAGAATCTGATCCTTACCATTCGTCAACAACGATTGATTATCCTGGCTCTGATTGTTTTACTCCTTTTTCTCACTCTCTTTGGTTGGTTTTATATACAGAACCGCAAAGCCATGAATCAGGTGAAAGACAATATTAATTATCTGCAAAGTATGTCTCGTCTCTACAACGATAAGGAACGTTCTTTGCGCAGCATTGTATTGCACAACTTCAATATCCTCAAGAAAGTAGCTTTGCTCGATAAGTATGTGACTAACCATCCGGGCAATGACAAACTGCTCAAACGGTTTCATGAGATCGTGTACAACCAGGAAGACCTCAACTGGGACATCCTCTACGAGACCATGAACAAGTTGCACAACGATCTCTTTACCCGCCTCAAAGAAGAGTTTTCTGCATTGGACGAATCAGAGTTCCGAATTTGCTGCCTTTCCATTGCCCGCTTTTCGAATATTGAGATCGGATTGCTGATGAATTACAGCGTCAACACCATCAATGCTAAAAAGGCTGCTCTGCGCAAAAAGTTAGGAGTAAAACCCATGGGAAATATAGAAGAATTTCTGATCTCTTACTTTGCTGGAAAAGAAAGAAACAGCTTTGAAAAATAAAACATAAAAAATGCTTCCCTGACAGTGATATTTTTCTCAAAAAATCGCTTATTTGCTTATAATTTATTTACTTTGCACACATGAAACCCAAAAGGTTTTATAGATAAATACAGTTCCTTGAAAAACATTTATCAAATAACTATTCTATCTTTGTGTACTGGAAACAGAGAAGAAGATCTTGCGGATTGAATGCAAGCTTTATAAAAACACTATGCTACTATGAGATTCATCTCTAAAATACTGTGTATAACTTTTCTTTTGTCCGTCCTATTTGCATGTAGTGACGGGAATTCATATCGTGCGTATCGTGCATATTTAGATAAAGCAGAAGAATTGCTGGAGGAGTATCCGGACAGTGCTCTTGTTTATCTGGATTCGATACCATCTCCTGAACTTTTGAAAGAAAAAGATGCTCATGATTATTATTTGTTGAGAGTACAAGGGAGAAATAAGACAAGACAGGATATATCTAAAGATACTGCATTGTTGGAGTTGCGTGGATACTATGATAAATCTGATCCAAGTAAGGCAGCTATTATTTATTTATATTCAGGAAAAGTATTTGAGCAACAAAAGAATCAAGAAGAGGCTTTTAAAAGTTATTTAGAAGCAGAGAATTTATGTGATGATAAGAATCCGAAAATAATGGGAATCATTCAAAATGCTATCGGAAATCTTTTGTTTGCCCAATGGTATACTGAAGATGCAAAAAAGAAATATCAAGAAGCTTTAAATAACTATTGTATAGCAGAGGATGTTAGAAATCAAATAACGGCTTTAAATTTAATTGGTAATTGCTTTTTGGTTGAAAAAAAGTTGGATAGTGCATATATTTATTATGATAGGTGTTTGGAATTAATAGATCAAATAGAAAGCCACGCTTATATTTCAGTTCTATTAAATAACCTTTCTATAGCGTATAGAACAGCAGGAGATTCTGATAAGGCTAAGGCATATCTTGAAATGGCTTTACAGTATCCATTAGATAATAAAGAAAAAGCAAAAATAAATTATGGCTTAGCTAAAATACATGCAAATTCTGATGATTTATTTTATTTTTATGTGAATAATGCAATAGATTTGATTAAAAATGAGGCTGATCCACTTTTTGAATCAGCTTTATATTCGTCTTTAAGTAAGCATGAAGAAAATAAGGGTGAGTATTTTGCAGCATTAGATTATCATAAAAGGTATATTATTCATAAAGAAAGCTTTTTAAATAATAGATATGAAGGTTCTTTAAAGGATTTACAACATTCATATTATGTAAATACTTTGGTCAAAGATAATATGAAATTGGTTATTAGGCAGCAGAAGATAATTATTGTTAGCTTCATTGTTGGTTTTATTGTTTTACTTTCTCTTTTATTTGCAGTTGGATATATATATAAACAAAGAAAAGAACTGGAAGATGCTGAGAAGAATATCGATTATTTAGGAGAAATGGCTCAAAATTATGATGCAAAAGAAAAAACGTTGAAGAATATTGTATTGAAAAACTTCAATATACTTAAAAAGGTCGCACTATTGGAACAATATATGGTAACCAACCCTACAAGTGGAAAACTACTTAAGAAATTTCATGAAATTGTTTATAATCAAGATTCAATAGATTGGAATCAATTGTATGAAACAATGAATAGTCTTCATAATAATTTGTTTGATAGATTAAAAGATAAATTTCCTATATTGGAAGAGACTGAGTTTAGAATATGTTGTCTTACTGTTGCAAAATTTTCTAATACAGAAATGTCGATAATTATGGGATATAGTCCTAATACTATACAAGCGAAAAAAGCAATTATTCGTAGGAAGTTGGGTGTAAAACCTACCGGAAATATAGGTGAATTTTTATATAATTATTTTGGTAAATCTTAGATGGTGTTTTCAATCGAATAATAGCATATATTTGTGTATATAAATTTTTTAAATGAAATGTTATGAAAAAAGTTATTTCAATTATTTGTTTTTTTAGCTTTTTGTTGCCGCTAATGGCGGCTACATCTATCAATGTGAAACTAATTGGTGAGGGACTTGAAGATCTTAGCACAATTGAAGGTCTTTCTTTAGGAATGAAGAAAGTTCAAGTTGTTGCAGAGGAGGATGTAAAGGTTTTTTTTAATATCTCTGTTGAGCAAGTCAATATTCAGATAGAGAATAATGAAACAGGTGAAATTATATATTATAATCAAGTTGACCCACGTATACAAAGAGAAGTTGTTATTAATAGCTTATCAACTGGTTATTATACAATTTATTTAACAAATCCTGAAAATGGGAATTCTTTGTATGGTGTTTTTCGTAAAGAATAGTTAGACATATATTACTAATTTTTTGTGAGAAATATCTTTGTGGTTCTGTTAAATAGGACAACAAAGGTATTTCTCACATTTTTCTATGTAAGTTTAGGCAATTGGTAATTATGTGATTTATCTGAAAAATAGCTCTTTTATAAATTATCATGAGTTAGGATAATTGTTCTGTATTTCTTTTTGTTTATTGCTTTTAAATACCTTAAAGATGATATCTGATTGATTATCTATTATGTCTTATATAATGCTATATGAAACACGTTACTTATCTTGCATTTATTTTCTTCTTTCCTTCTTTTTTTTTCTGTTGTGCTGACAAAACTACATATCTTTCATATTTAGATAACGCTGAAGAATTATTGGAGGAATACCCAGATAGTGCTTTTCGATTTTTGGAATTGATAGTCTCTCCGGAACTTTTGAAAGAAAAAGATTTTCATACATATACTTTGCTACAAGTTCAAAGTAAACATAAGACAAGACGTGATATATCTAATGATACTACCTTATTTACTATTAAAGGTTATTATGACAAATCCGATTTGGAAAAAGCAGCTAATATATATTGGTATTCAGGATTGATTTATGCAGCACAAACGAAGTATCAAGATGCTTTAACTAATTATCTTATAGCGGAGGACATGCTTATAAATCAAAATTCAGGATTAAAGGCAAAGATCCAACATTCTATAGGTACTTTATTTTTTAGGATGGGAGATTTAAGTGAATCGAAAAAACGTTTGAAGTGGGCTGTCGAACAATATGAAGTATATGACGATATAAAGAATCAGATAGGTGTTTACAATATGATAGGAAATTGCTATATATCAGAAAATAAATTAGATAGTGCCCATCTTTACTATGAAAAATGTATTGAATTAATTGATGTTATTGATAATTATTTATATAGAGCTCTGGCATTAGGTAATCTATCTATAGGGTATTATGCTTTGGAAGAAACGGAAAAAGCTAAGCAATTTATATATGAAGCATTAACTTATCCAATAAGTGATAAGGAAAAAAGTAAAATGTATAATCATTTGGCAAAGATGAATTTCTCTGACACAGATTCTTTTCACTATTATATAGATAAATCTTTGGATTTATCAACAAAAGAGGGAGATATAGACTATTTAAGCAATATATATTTGTTATATTCTATATTTGAAGAAGGTCAACAAGATTATGAACAAGCTTTAGAATATTATAGGAGTCATGTTGATTATTTGAAGAAAGCTCATAAGAAGGAATACGAGAACTCTTTGAACTTGTTGCAACATAAGTTTTATTTAAAAAGTTTTGAGCAAGAAAATATGAAATTGTTGATTCATCGACAACAATTACTTATTGCGAGTTCTGTTGTTATAATATCATTATTACTTTCTATAGGTTACATTGTCAGACAAAAGAGATTACTCGAAGATGCCGAAAAGAATGTAGAGTATCTGAGGAAAATATCTGAATTATACAACGAAAAAGAGAAATCCCTAAAAAACATCGTTTTCAGGAATTTCAATATACTTAAAAAAGTAGCTTTATTGGAACAGTATATGGTGACCAATCCGACAAGTTCAAAACTGTTGAAGCAATTCACTGAGATAGTGTATGGTCAGGATTCTATGGACTGGGAGCAGTTGTATGAAACCATCAATAGCCTTCATAATGATCTGTTTAATAAAATAAAGAAGGAGTTTACTGATTTGCACGAGCAGGAGTTTAAGATCTGTTGCCTGACAGTTGCTAAATTGTCCAATACGGAGATCGGTATTATACTGAATAACTCTCCTTCTACGATACAAAGCCGGAAATCGTATATCAGAAAGAAATTAGGTATTCCCAATCAAGGGAATATCAGTGACTTTTTTCAGGAATATTTCAAAGATCCGTTTCAACCGGAGAAATAAAATCATTGTTTACTTATTTTTAATCCAAAGATTAACAAATAGTTATGTCTTTTTCTTTTCACGAAAATCATGATTGTATACTAAATTTAGTTTATTAACTCGCTGTTTCTGCTATTTTTGTTGGAAACAGTGTATGATATGAACGGACTTTTTAATTTGATCTCACCATGGATGTATATGGTGGGTAGCTTTGAGTTTTCTAAATTTCACTTACAAAAAAAACGGGGGGATTTTTATAAGAAAGTATATCCTTTTTTATGTATGATCTGTACTCCTGTTTATTTTCTTGCCTGCAACACGGGGAATACAAACCTGCCCCCCGGTAAGATAATCCGCTAAAACCCCTGCGTAAAGAATAGATCATAGCGATCGATTTTTTGTGTTTACCCTGTAGATTTTATATGGGGTATAGAATCTTTTTGTTCATAAAACATATTACTGCCAAATTGACTTATACTATGAATGTCCCACATTTATTTGTTGTAACGTCGGTTGGTTAGGGACATACAACCGCACATAAAATAGTAAACATATGGACAAGACTTTAGCATTTCCTATGTCGGATGGCCTTATTTTGGCTCAGTGGGTAGTTGGAAAAAGTAAGGAGCAAATCCTGAACATGCCGGAAAGATTCCGGCCATTTATTTCTGAATGGGAAGAAGATGAAGATGTGTATGGAGATTTTATCCGGTTGAGGGTAGGGGAGAACTACCTGTTTTGTCACTTTGGGCAAGATGAACGGGTGTGTACGAAGAGTATTCTGGAATTGTTGAATGAACAGATCACTCCCTGCCGGGAGTATTGCATAGGCAACTATTCTCTGGCAGAAGAGGAAAAATGGATAAATACGGAGTATATGACTTTGATCTCCATCCATGGTGATGTTGCCCCGGGTGGATATGTGGAATGTCAGTCGATAGAAGGATATAAGACGGGTATTGGACAGAAAATCAAGAAATTGTTTGGTAGATAAGACTCCGGGTAGATGATTTCGGATTGTGGCCCCATACATATATACATAGGTAATCCGGAGGGTAGGGTGTACCAGCCGCATAGCGGTAGTATGTTCCGGCCCTGCGCGAATCGTAAGATCGACGAAATCAAATTATTACCGTTTATACATATCTTTTTTACAGTGCCTGTAGGACCAGTCTTCATCATGCCTTGTTATTCCTGCTGTCGGGA
>DALZBD010000080.1:0-11190 GCA_031977515.1 Bacteroides sp.
ATATATCTTGGCAGAAATTACAATGAAAAAAGACATTCGACAATTAGTACCTGAGCGCATCCTGATCTTAGATGGTGCCATGGGTACCATGATACAACAATACAACCTGCACGAGGAGGATTTCCGGGGAGAACGCTTCCGGGATATTCCCGGTCAGCTCAAAGGGAACAATGACCTTTTGTGTCTGACGCGTCCCGATGTGATACAGGACATTCACCGCAAGTATCTCGAAGCCGGAGCCGATATCATAGAGACCAACAGTTTCAATGCTACAGCGGTTTCCATGGCAGATTATAATGTCGTAGAATATGTACGGGAGATGAATCTGGCTGCTGCCAGACTGGCACGTGAAGTGGCTGACGAATATACGGCCCGTACTCCTGAAAAACCCCGCTTTGTGGTGGGTTCCATTGGGCCGACCAATAAAACCTGCTCCATGTCTCCCGATGTGAACAATCCGGCTTACCGGGCAGTCTCATTCGATGAGATGGCAGCCTCCTATCAGGAACAGACAGAGGCGCTTCTCGAAGGGGGAGTGGATGCGTTGCTGATCGAGACCATCTTCGATACACTGAATGCAAAGGCTGCTCTCTATGCGGCTACCTGTGCCATGCAGGCAACGGGAAAAGAGGTACCTGTGATGCTATCCGTCACCTTATCTGATATTGGTGGACGCACGCTGTCGGGGCAGACACTGGATGCTTTCCTGGCATCTGTACAGCATGCTGATATATTCTCTATCGGCCTCAACTGCTCATTTGGTGCCCGCCAGATGAAACCTTTCCTCGAGCAGCTCGCTGCGCGGGCTCCGTATTACATCAGTGTCTATCCGAATGCGGGATTGCCCAATAGTCTGGGAGGATACGATCAGACCCCTGCTGAGATGGCTGAAGAGGTGAAGGAATACATCAAAGAGGGATTGGTAAACATCATTGGTGGCTGTTGCGGTACGACAGATGCGTATATCGCAGCATATACTACGTTGGTCGAAGGGGCTGCTCCCCATCAGCCTGTCCGGAAGCCCGATCATCTCTGGCTGTCGGGGCTGGAATTACTCGAAGTGAAGCCGGAGATCAACTTCGTGAATATCGGTGAGCGATGCAATGTGGCCGGTTCACGCAAGTTCCTGAGGCTGATCAATGAAAAGAAATACGACGAAGCCCTTTCGATTGCTCGTCAGCAGGTGGAAGATGGAGCACTGATCATTGATGTCAATATGGACGATGGGCTGTTGGACGCACGGGAAGAGATGACTACTTTCCTCCATCTCATCTCATCGGAGCCGGAAATAGCCCGGGTACCTGTGATGGTCGACTCTTCCAACTGGGAGGTGATCCTTGCCGGATTGAAATGCCTGCAGGGAAAGAGTGTGGTCAATTCCATCTCCCTGAAAGAAGGAGAGGAGAAGTTCCTGGCCTGCGCCCGTCAGGTTCGTGAGTATGGGGCAGCTGTAGTAGTGATGGCTTTTGACGAGACCGGACAGGCAGATACATTTGCACGGAAGATCGAGATCTGTGAACGTGCCTACCGATTGTTGGTGGATAAAGTAGGGTTCAATCCCAACGATATTATATTCGATCCCAATGTGCTGGCCGTAGCTACAGGTATTGAAGAGCACAACAACTATGCGGTGGATTTCATTCGGGCCACAGGCTGGATCAGACAGCATCTGCCCGGAGCTCATGTGAGCGGAGGGGTGAGCAATCTCTCTTTCTCTTTCCGGGGTAACAACTATATCCGGGAGGCCATGCATGCGGTATTCCTCTATCATGCGATTCGCGAAGGTATGGATATGGGGATTGTCAATCCGGCTACATCAGTACTCTATACCGATATTCCGGCCGATGTGCTGGAAAAGATCGAGGATGTGGTATTGAATCGTCGTCCGGATGCCGCAGAGCGGCTGATCGAACTGGCCGAGTCCTTGCGTGATGCGGCTTCTCCTTCTTCGAAAACAGTCCGTCAGGATGCCTGGCGACAGGATCCGATCGAAGAGCGGTTGAAATATGCTTTGGTCAAAGGGATCGGAGATTTTCTGGAAGGAGATCTGGCAGAGGCATTGCCTCAATACGCCAAAGCGGTGGATATCATCGAAGGCCCGTTGATGAAGGGTATGAATTATGTAGGCGAATTGTTTGGTGCCGGCAAGATGTTCCTTCCGCAGGTAGTAAAGACAGCCCGTACGATGAAGAAAGCGGTATCTATCCTGCAACCCATTATTGAGTCGGAAAAGCAGGAAGGAAGTGCTTCGGCAGGTAAGGTATTGCTTGCGACCGTCAAAGGGGATGTGCATGATATCGGTAAGAACATCGTCGGTGTGGTCATGGCCTGCAACGGCTACGAAATCGTAGATCTGGGGGTGATGGTACCTGCTGAGACCATTGTGCAGCGTGCACTGGAGGAAAAAGTAGACATGATCGGACTGAGCGGACTGATCACTCCTTCTCTGGAAGAAATGGTGCATGTGGCTGCGGAATTGCAGAAAGTGGGAGCCGATATTCCTTTACTTATCGGAGGAGCTACTACTTCTAAAGTGCATACGGCTCTGAAAATTGCTCCGGTCTATCAGGCTCCGGTGATCCACCTTAAAGATGCTTCGCTCAATGCCGGAGTTGCAGCCCGTTTGATGAACCCGCAAAGCCGTGCAGAACTGGCAAACGAACTGGACCGGGAATACGACGAGATACGTTCCAAAGGAGGAACACCTCAAAAAGAGATTGTCTCCTTGGAGGAGTCCCGTGAAAACCGACTTAACTTGTTTGAATAGAAAATAAATGAATATATAATGTATATGATCACAACGAGAATGAAATCAAATCGTTTGTTTGCAGGGCTGTTTGCAGCTGTGCTTTTGGCGGCTGGAATCGTATCCTGCACCTCTTCCGGCCTTTCGGAACAGGCATCTGCGGAAGAGGCAGTTTTGACTAATATTTTCGCTCGCAAGAGCGTACGCGCTTATCTCGATAAAGGGGTAGAACAGGAAAAAATAGATATGCTGTTGCGGGCAGGAATGGCTGCTCCCTCGGCACGTGACCTGCGTCCGTGGGAGTTTGTTGTGGTGACGGATCGTGATGCCCTGAATGCTATGGCTGCCGAACTTCCGTATGCGAAGATGCTGACTCAGGCACGTTATGCCATTGTTGTGTGTGGCGATACGGAAAAGTCTTCTTTGTGGTATATGGACTGCTCTGCTGCTACACAGAATATTCTGCTTGCAGCTGAGGCGATGGGACTGGGAGCTGTGTGGACTGCTGCCTATCCGTATGAAGACCGGGTAGAGGTGGTAAGCCGGAATCTGGGACTTCCGGAGCATATCCAGCCTTTGTGTGTGATCCCGTTTGGATATCCCGTCACACCTGAGAAATCCAAGGACAAATACGATGCTTCCCGCATACATACCAATACTTTTGCGGAGAAGTGATCTGATCTATCTGTCTTTTTAGACATAAGAACAAAAGAACATATCTTAATTTTATGAATTGATTAGTCTGAATGTCCTTCATTAGACTTTTCTGTTCTTTTGTTCTTATATCTCCTCATCAAATTTAGCATTCAACCTGTCTTGTTTGTGTGTTTACAAAATGTTTTTGTTTTTCTATAATCTCTTACTTTTCTTTTGATATATCAATAAAATCATTACTTTTGCGGCTTCACATAGACAAAATCTGATACTTACTATGTTTGGAATTGAAGACCCCTGGATTTACTCCATTTACCTGCTCGCTGTTGCGTGTGTATTATTTGCTGCCTGGTACGGGATCAGAAACTGGAATAAGGATGACGATAAAGACGAAACACGATGAGCACATTTTCTTTAGGACTGATAGTTATAGTCTATTTGCTTTCTCTGGCCTATCTGGGCTTTCTGGGTTATAAACGCACCACCAATGCCAATGATTATCTGGTAGGTGGCCGGCAAATGAACCCCATTGTTATGGCTCTTTCATACGGAGCAACGTTTATCTCTGCCTCTGCCATTGTGGGTTTTGGTGGGGTTGCTGCTGCTTTTGGAATGGGTATTCAGTGGCTTTGTTTCCTGAATATGTTTGTCGGGGTAGTCATTGCTTTTATCTTTTTCGGACTCAGGACCAGACGATTGGGAGCTGCCTTGAATGTGAGTACTTTTCCGCAATTGATGGGAAAATATTATCGTTCCCGCGGGATTCAGGTATTTATTGCCGCTGTTATTTTCTTAGGCATGCCTTTGTATGCTGCGGTAGTGATGAAAGGTGGAGCGGTATTTATCGAAGAGATCTTTCAGATAGATTTCAATATATCCCTATTGATCTTTACCCTGGTGATCGCTGCCTATGTGATTGCCGGAGGGATGAAGGGAGTCATGTATACCGATGCCTTGCAGGCAGTGATTATGTTCGGATGTATGTTCTTCCTGATCTTCTCGCTGTTTCGTACGCTGGGTATGGGTTTCTCGGAAGCCAATCAGGCATTGACAGATGCTGCTCCGTTGGTACCGGAAAAATTCAAAGCATTGGGGCATCAGGGGTGGACGGCCATGCCTGTGTCGGGCTCTCCACAATGGTATACTTTGGTAACCTCTCTGATCCTGGGAGTGGGTATCGGGTGTCTGGCACAACCTCAGTTAGTAGTACGGTTTATGACGGTAAACAGCGACAAGCAATTGAAACGGGGAGTATGTATCGGTTGTCTTTTTCTGATCATTACCGTGGGAGTGATCTACCATGCAGGAGCATTGAGTAATCTTTACTTTCTTAAAACCGAGGGTAAAGTGGCTACCGAGGTGATCGGAGATATAGATAAGATCATTCCTGCTTTTATCAACAGAGCGATGCCCGAGTGGTTCTCTGCTATTTTTATGCTCTGTATCCTGTCGGCCAGTATGTCTACACTCAGTTCGCAATTCCATGCCATGGGATCAGCGGCAGGATCTGATATTTACGGAACCTATAAGCCCCGCTCACGGGGAAAGCTGACCAATGTGATACGTCTGGGAGTATTGTTCGCTATTATCGTCAGTTACGTGATCTGCTATATGCTTCCCAACGATATCATTGCCCGGGGTACTTCCATCTTTATGGGAATATGTGCGGCTGCTTTTCTGCCCGGCTATTTCTGTGCCCTTTACTGGAAACGGGCTACCCGCCAGGGAGTGCTGGCCAGTCTCTGGGTAGGTACGGTGGCCAGTGTGTTTGCTCTGGTATTCCTGCACCAGAAAGAGTCTGCGGCATTAGGGGTATGTAAAGCCATATTTGGTCGGGATGTGTTGATAGAGACTTATCCTTTCCCGGTAGTAGATCCTATTCTGTTTGCTTTGCCTCTCTCGATACTTGCGATTATAGGTGTGAGTCTGATGACTTTCAGTACAAAATCTAAGATCTGATCCGGTCATTTGTTGAAAAGAAAGCCTCTTTTAATGTCATATTTCCTTAAAAGAGGCTTTCTTTTTATTCAGTTTCAATGGACTCAAAACGAGTCTTATGTTCTCTGTGATCAATGATGACTCCGTACCACTTTCCTTCAATTTCCTGTTTTATCTGGTTATCTTCTTCTGCAATGAAAGTGACGCAATAAGTCGCTTTTATTTTTCTGTAGTGTGCGGCTCCATTATATATAAGACTTGTTTTGGGGTTTAATTCCCATTTAAACGAAGGCACCAGAGTCGTTACAATTTCAAATTCTTCTCCTGCATATAGTGATACTAACGTAGTTTCTGTAATCATTTTATATTCTTCAGATAACAGGCTTATGTCTTTAGGGATATAAACCACACTATGTTCTCCTACCAATTTATTGAATAGGTCGTTATCTTCACTCTCAAAGTAAGATGTTTCATGTATGTAGTATTCATCCGGACTGAATTCTATGGGTAGCGGAGTGTCCGTAGCGTTGGAGAAAATTTGTTCCGGAACAGTTATTTTAACTATTTCCATACCATCTCCTTTATCTAATTTCCACATGATGGAGTGAAATTGATAAGTGGGATTTACTACTGGCGGGGGGACAGGGTCACTTTCTTTATCACATGCAATAAAATTAAAGCAAACTGCTGTTAACAGTAAGCAATTGAACAGATTGATTCTCATAATTTGAGTTTTTAATAATTAGGATTTGTGATTTGCTTTTACAAATGTAATGCTTTAGATGAGACAAACAAATGAAAGCTTAAAGAAAAAGAATAGGAGGCATTTTTTACGATATATCAGATCGCTGACAGGTTGCTCAGGAGTGATTTTATTTACATGGAATTGGTTGTTTCTCATAGAGAAAAACAAAAAAGAACTATTCTCTTATTTTTTGTTTGTAGATCTCGTACCGTGCTATGATCTCCCGCACGAAATTATATGTTTCTGTACCACGGAAATAACCGTTTTTACAGACCGGATCGGTGAAATACTCTTCGTTGCTTTTGAGGAGGATAAATGTTTCCACATTATCGTGCCAGATAAATTTGTTCTTCCCATATTTCTCAGCCAGCGCCATGGCATCATAAATATGTCCCAGGCCGGCATTGTAAGCACCCAGTACAAATTTCAGTCGCTCATTCGGATCTGAGATCATTCCCAGACTTTTTTCTGTAGCGGCGAGGTAACGAATGGCGCCTTTTACACTTTCCTCCGGGTCGAAGTCTTTGCCTTCCGGAACTCCCATGGCTCTGGCAGTAGCAGGCATAAGCTGCATCAGTCCCCGGGCACCCGCCCAGGAAACTACTTCCGGATCGAAGTTAGACTCCTTATAAGCCAGTGAGGCCAGTAGCCGCCAGTCCCAGTTGATCTCTCTGGCATATCTGCGGAAAAGAGGATCAAAGGGAGAGATCAGTCCCTGACTGACAGATAGTACCGGAGCATGGGGGACGAGGACACTCTTGCTGATCTCAAAATAACGTTTCATACTGGCGGTATACGCCGGAGAGGTCTGGTTTTCCTCATGCCACAGATTAGCAGCCTCTGCCAGTTCCGGACAATCGTTGCGTACCGCCCAGGCAGCCCGTTGGTCAAAACTTATTCCCAGATCGATATTGATTCCCGGGTGGTAGGTCTTATTCAGTCGGGCGACATCATTGTCCGCTACCGTATAGTCAATCTCTTTTTTCACAACTTGTGTGATGAGATCTTCTATGGAAAGACTATCCTCGTCCATTACATGGATACGGATACCTCCGCCAAGTTCCTGATCCAGATTCAGAAGGCGTTCGTGGTATTTGCCCGGAAGTACGTATACATCTTTATCTATCAGTTCCGTGACATCCGTCAGAGGTTTTTCGTTGCGCCCCGAGCGTTGTACGATCACCTGATGGGTGATCACCTCCTCTCCGCAGAATGTCAGACTGTCCCGGCGTTCTTTAGTGATGGGTAACGGATAGGCGATCATATCCCCCTCACCGGTCAGGAGTTTGTTTATCAACTCCGTTTCGTTTCGGGCAACCTCCACCCGTAATTTTACACCAAGACTTCGTGCAAACTGTTCGCTCAGTTCGTACTGAAATCCCATCTCCTGTCCACGGTAGATAAAATAGGAGGTAGAGCTATATAAGGTAAGTACCACCAATTCTCCGCTGTCCCGGATCTGTTGCAGATCGCGGCATGTGTTCTCTTCTTCTATCGGCTTAGGCTGGTTTCGACAACCGATCCCAACGATCAGCATCAGAGCAAAAAAAGCAGGGAGAAGAAGACGGGTCAATGGTCTTTTTTCTCTCACGTATTTAGTATTATTCATCTGTAAGGTGTATCGGAGCATCCGGTTGTTTACAGATGAGTGTGAATATACATAGTCAATATATCGATAGCGATCTGGTTATTTCCTCCTTCGGGTACGATCAGGTCTGCATATCTTTTACACGGTTCGATAAATTGCTGATGCATAGGCTTAAGTACCCTTGTGTACCGCTCCATCACGGCTTCCGCCGTACGTCCGCGTTCCACAATATCCCGTTGGATCACCCGGATCAGGCGTTCGTCCGGATCGGCATCCACAAATATTTTCAGATCCATCATACGCCGTAGCTTTGGATCGCACAGTGCCAGGATCCCTTCAATGATGATCACCTGACGTGGTTCAATGTGGATCGTCTCTTCCTGACGTGTGCAGGTCAGATAAGAGTAGGTTGGCTGCTCAATGCTTTTTCCATCCTTCAATGTAGCTACATGCCTCGAAAGAAGATCCCATTCAAATGCATCCGGATGATCGAAATTGATGTTCTGACGCTCCTCCACCGGTACATGACTGCTATCTTTGTAATAGGAGTCCTGGGGCAGCAACACAACTTCACCTGCCGGAAGGCTTTCTACAATTTTACGTACAACGGTGGTTTTTCCTGATCCCGTACCACCTGCAATCCCAATTATTAACATCCGTTTAATAGTATGTATTTGAAAAATAAAGTAATTTTGCCTTCTCTTAGGTAGAGAGGTTATATGTATACATATAGTGAAAGCCTTTTTTAGACAGGTGAACAAAAGAACATATATATTTTCTGTGAGTCAGTCAGAATGTGTGACTTTCTTTTGTCTCTGATGTTCTTTTGTCTAAAGAAAGCGAATCTTATATTTTACAAATATAAAAACAATTCATAAAAAAACAACGTATGGTCAAGCACATCGTACTATTTAAATTAAAGGAAGAACTATCTGCGACAGAAAAAAATACCGTAATGAATGATTTTAAAACAGCGATAGAAGCCCTGCCAGCCAGTATTTCTGTGATCCGTCACATTGAAGTAGGCATTAATTCAAATCCAAAGGAAACCTGGGACATGGCTTTGTACAGCGAGTTTGATACCATGGAAGATGTAGAGATATATGCCACTCACCCCGACCATGTAGCTGCCGGAAAGATCATAGCTTCGGCCAGACAGGACCGTGCCTGCGTCGACTACGTGATCTGAACATATACTCTTTATCAATAATTGTAGGATCGGGTTTTCGGACCTGATGAAATAAATCAGTATTCATATTCTATGAAAAGAATAATTACCTTTTTTACCCTGTTTGTCACTTTCCTGACACTTTCCGCGCAGATCCATGATCCGGTGAAATTTACTGTCGATTGGGTCTCTGTTTCTGAAACAGAAGCTGAGATCCGTTTCATGGCTACCATAGACAATGGCTGGCACGTCTATTCGACAGATCTTCCTTCGGGAGGACCTATCGCAGCTACCTTCAACATAGATAAAATAACAGGTGCAGAACTTATCAGTACGTTGCAGCCTGTGGGAAAAGAAGTCGCTACTTTCGACAATATATTTAAGATGGATGTGCGCTATTTCGAGGAGAAAGCTCAGTTCAATCAGAAAATCCGTATCACCGGTGCCACCTATTCCATAGAAGGTTTTCTGGAGTATGGAGCCTGTCAGGACGAGATGTGCCTGCCTCCTACGGCAGTCAATTTCTCTTTTTCCGGTGCGGGTGTATCTGCTCCGGCTCCTCAGCAATCTGTTGCTACAGGGTCAGATGCGGATATGACAGAGCCCTCTTCAGGACAGGAAGAGGCATCTGTTGCTGAAGAGTTCCCGGAGAATGTCGGGATTTCCGGACAGACATCTGTCGACTACTGGAGACCTGTGACCAACGAGTTGCAGGCTTTCGGTGAGTATGCTTCCACCGAAGGACGGGGTTGGATCGCTATTTTCTTTCTGGGATTTCTGGGAGGGCTGCTGGCTTTGTTCACTCCCTGTGTCTGGCCCATTATCCCCATGACAGTAAGCTTCTTCCTGAAACGTACAAAAGACAAGGCAAAAGGCATCCGGGATGCCATTACATACGGGATCTCTATTGTCGTGATCTACGTTACATTGGGGATTACCATTACAGCGCTCTTCGGTCCTAATGCCCTGAACGCGCTATCTACCAATGCTGTCTTTAATATTATCTTTTTCCTGATGCTTGTGATCTTCGCGGCTTCTTTTTTCGGAGCTTTCGAACTCACTCTACCCTCTAAGTGGAGCAATGCGGTAGACAGTAAAGCAGAAGCTACCAGTGGCCTGCTCAGTATTTTTCTGATGGCTTTTACCCTGGCACTTGTCTCTTTCTCCTGCACAGGCCCCATTATCGGATTTGTATTGGTAGAGGTTGCTACTACAGGAAACGCGATCGGTCCGGCCATCTGTATGCTGGGTTTTGCTCTGGCACTTGCGCTCCCCTTTACACTATTTGCCCTTTTCCCGTCGTGGTTGAAATCGATGCCTAAGTCGGGAGGATGGATGAATGTGATCAAGGTTACCCTGGGTTTCCTTGAACTGGCTTTTGCCTTGAAATTCCTTTCCGTAGCCGATCTGGCATACGGTTGGGGGATACTGGACCGGGAGACTTTCCTTGCTTTGTGGATCGTGATCTTTGGCCTGTTGGGTATCTATCTGTTGGGTAAGATCAGATTCCCGCACGACGATGATACTACCCGGGTGAGTGTGCCACGATTCTTTCTGGCTCTGCTCTCACTGGCTTTTGCGGTATACATGATCCCTGGTCTCTGGGGAGCTCCTCTGAAAGCAGTGAGTGCTTTCTCTCCTCCGTTGAATACACAGGATTTCAATCTTTACAACAAAGAAGTTCATGCCAAATTCGATGATTACGATCTGGGCATGGAATATGCCAGCCGCACAGGTAAACCTGTCATGATCGACTTTACCGGCTACGGATGTGTCAACTGCCGGAAGATGGAACTGGCCGTATGGACAGATCCGCAGGTGAGTGATCTGATCGAAAACGAATATGTACTTATCACGCTCTATGTAGATAATAAGGAGAAACTGCCGGAACCCGTGAAGATCGTGGAGAATGGAACGGAACGCCCCCTGCGCACTGTGGGAGATAAATGGAGTTATCTCCAACGCGTGAAATTCGGAGCCAATGCACAGCCTTTTTATGTGCTTCTGGATAATGAGGGCAAGCCTCTCAACAAGTCTTATTCGTATGATGAGGATATAGAGAAGTATGTAGACTTCCTGAAAACAGGACTAAGCAATTACAACAGATAGTTTAATTCTGAAGTCGTCTATAGAGGTGTCGGGCTTAGATTCACAGTATACGTATATTCCAGACCCTCTACAAAAGACTCAACTGTGTGTACCATCGCTATTTTTATATACCAGCCGCGTAGCGGTGATATGTTTATAGCCCCGTGTGGAAGCACGGGGTTTTGTAATATATAAATGAATTGCGCCGCATAGCGGTGCTATGTTTTTATTATATGGCATGTAGATGGTATAAATAGGTGCTT
>DALZBD010000081.1:0-11154 GCA_031977515.1 Bacteroides sp.
AGGCAAGGTAATGCCCCTCCTGATAGAAACCACGTTTTACACGATAGATGTTCCCTTCTATGTGTTCCAGAGATTCGTGATAAGGAATAGCACCCCGCAACAAAGCCTTGAATGTACCGTCACGAAACCAGACACCCCACGAAAAAGCAGGATAGGCAATGTCGAGCCGGAGAGGATAATCGGCCAGCCCCTCTGCATAAGGCTTTACATCCGCAGCCCGCAGGATCGAGTTTTCAGTTTGTCGGTTGAGCACCGCTCCTGTATTGTAACACATCAGCACACCCCGATCTGCAGGTGGGGCCTCCATGCGCAACTGATGCAGGCGGATAGTGGTGGAAAGACCGATGTCGTGCTTTCGCAGTTCTTTACGCATACTGTCCAGGAAAAGGAAGTAGGAACGTTCGGTACTCTTTGTCCAGTCGCAGTCGATCTGTACTTCCGGTATATGGAGAATGTCGTTGGTGGCAGACATAGTCAGGATACGATCCACGATCTTATGCATATAGTCCGACATCTTATGGTTTTTGAAGAGATCGTTGTCTATAAATACGGTGGGAATTACTTCCATTCCGGACGGAATCGTATCGTTGAAACGAATGGTACCCAGCGGAGAGGGTATATCGTTTTCCAGCCCTACATCGAAATAGCGGATGTATATCCGTCGGATGTGATGATCGGCGAGGAATTGATGTTCTGCATCATTGAGCGAAAAAGTAGTCTTCCAATAATAGACAGAATTGTGAGCAGCTGGAATTTCCGGTTCTACCGCAGGATACTCACAAAGCAGTGTCCCCGGACGGCCGACGAATCGAAATACAACTACACAAAGTATGCAAAACAAGAAAACAAAGAGTATACGAATTAATTTTTTCATCATCAATCTGTTTGATAAAAAGCAACAGAAAGGGCTTGCGAAGATAAAATCCTCACCTATATTTGCTTTTAAAATGCATTATCTATCAGTGAATTATCAGAGAGTTCTATACTGTTATCTACGAATATAACAGGGCATTCATTCCGGTTCTATTACTTTCGCCAGACGATATAAGATATATTTTCAAGAGATTCATCCGGCAGATTTCCATACTCTGTCCTCTCTCCGTTTTCGTCGCTGTACCAGCCATAAGCAGTAGCAGATCCGACCAGAGTGATAGCATCCGTCACACCAATGTCTATCAATGCCTGTGCAAAGTCATGCAGAGATTCGTTGCTCCGGCTCTCTACCATCACCACCTTTCCGGCACGTATACCTATGGCCCTGCGGATAGACTTATTCTTCAATGTGTTTTCTATCAACTCTCCCCGATAAACCAGCGGGTATTGCCGGAAGAAATAACCGGAAGATTCGATCGTCTCTTGCAGCAACGGAGTTTCTTCGGCCAGTCCAATGGTCACCTTATCACCAACTATAGCACAGAACCCTTTCTTGGCAACTCCTCGGGAGATTCGTTTGCCGTCCAGGACAAAATCACCAACGATCTGTTTGTTGTCACTGCGGATATCAGCTGCCTGCATCATGCAAATGATAGACAGAGTATCGGCCAGCGCAGGCTGAGTAGTGATCTCAAGCGACAACCGGGCATTGTTGGGAACATAGACATACATAGGCACATCATTGACAGTCTCCTCCAGGCGTTCCATATAGCTTGTAATTTCCTCCAGGTCGCCGGATGTTTCATCGGAAATATCATTGGAGGTTACATCCACCACCCCGCTTTCAACTTCCGGCTCAAAGTAATAATCTCCTTGTTTTTCTTTTCCGAAAAGAAGGATACAGACAAGAACGACCAGCACTACGGCTACTGCTCCTCCTATGATCCACCATTTCCGGGACGGCTTGGGGGAAGGTGGCAATTCGTCTTTCTTCGTCCCCAGAAAATAGACCTCATTGTCGGTATGTTGTTCTTTGTTACTCATCTGCATTAAGTTGTTTGTTGAGACTAACTTCTAACATATTCCTGAGCGCCTTCAATGCCTCTTTGGAAGCAGACAGCACGAATCTGTTGAGCACATGATTGTCGCACAGGATCAGTTGCTGCTTCGATATATTGATATAATGAATATATTCACTGTTGATGATCAGGCTCTTGCCCAGACGAATAAATATTCCGGCTTCCTGCTTGAGTTGTTTTTCTATGATCCGTTCAAACGTGCCGAGATTGATAGTAAACAGATGTTCCTCCTTATTGATCAGTACCATGGTAGAATAGTTGCCATCTGAAGAGATATAGGCCACTCTGTCGGAAGGTACTCTGACCAGATCATTGATATTTGCGACTATAAGGTATTTCACAACTCTGTTTCTTTTCCCACAAAAGTAACATTTCCCTGATGAATCCGATAAGATTCGGCGGCGAATTGTATGAAATGAGATATTTCCTGTACGAAATGAAGGGAAAAAGAGATGAAGTCTACGGACAAACAGTTTCTTTTATGGAACGCAGAGGTCAACCTTTTCGGTTCTTCTTCATTTTAGAAGAAGGAGAGCCGTTATTTCTTCGTTTAAATATTTATGTATATATTTGAAGATCACAAATCATCACTATCAACTAAACAAACAGCTATGAGCTTTGCAGGACATGTTTTTGATATGATAAACCGGAGCAAACAAAACCGGGAACTTCTCAACCTTCGCCGCGAACGGGCAAAAGGAAAGAAAAATTCTTTGGGTAAAGGTACTATGCAGGTAGATCCGGAAATCACCCTCGAAGAATATGAAAAGATCAATCGGCAACTGAAACAACGGGAAGAAGAACAACAGAAATACGTTGCCCGTACTACCCTTAAGATTGCTGTAGCAATGATGGTATTGATACTGATCATTGCAGGTATACTCAAATGGTTTGTTCTCTGAAAACAATATTACCGCGGAAATAAACAGAGAAACTATGGAAGACCTGCCCGGGTGATCGAATGTTCCACCCTGTTACAAACAAAAACGGAAGAAACAAAACCCTTCGATTCTCTTCCTTCCGCATTCAACTTACTTATACAACTCTTTCCTCATTTCCACCAAAACCCGCTCTGCTCCTTGTATGTCCGGAAGATCGGGTAGCGACGAGAGCTGATCATACTTTTCTATGCTTTCCATCAACCGATCGGCCATAGACAGGAGATCATCGTATTCCATTTCTCCGGATTTGATGTCAAGCAACTCCTGCCTGTTTGTACGTCGCACAGTCAGTCGGCCATCCCTCAGGATTTCCTCTGCTACCTGCAACAGCCGTATGGTATGCATCATATTTTTAGAATCGTAGTTCTTACCATGTCCCAGATTGGTCTGATAACGGGTCTCGTTGCGTTGGGCAACCCAATTCCAGTACTCCTTGTGTTCTTTGCAATGCATCGAATAGGCCTCTGTGTTGCAATACAAACAGGCAAGTGCCTGCTCACCTTTGGGGATGGAAGACAAAGACACCTCATTGGCAGACTCTTTGACAGCGATACCATGATACCCATATCTGCCCTCTTCGTCATAGAACAGCGCATATACTCCTTTGGCATGAGGTACGGAACTTAATCCGCACAACTGTTGAAGATATCCTTTCCGGTCGAGCCACTCCTGTACCGGGAAAGACCGGCCGTTGTCCACGATATAGCAGAAGTCCAACAGTGTCCGACGCTCCTTCTCCATAGGATTTACCACCTTCTTCTTGTACCCCCTCGCCTTTCGTATCTGTGTCCATGCATACCCTGCGAAAGTATCTTTGCACAACTTAGACAAAAACATATCCATAGACAATTTATCCATCAGAGGATGCCTGTACACGACACATTCCTCAGGTGAGGCAAGCAACTCCAGGATATTCGGGTTGTTCCTGCAAAGCAGATCCACAAAACGTCCCAGTTCATAATAGACCTCATCATTGGTTGCATTGCTTACCTGAGAGATATATTCCATCCCGTAAAACTTCTCCTCAGGAAGATAGAATACTCCTTTCAGATCCGTATCGGATTGTGGAGTATCCAGTCCGTACGCCTTACTGCCGCTGATACATTCAAACAACAGTAGTCCTCTCTCTTTTATCTCTTGTATCGTCATCATGTTTGTATTATTTTTCTGAACAACTTGTCTGCTGCTCTTTTATCGAAAGAGCGCTTTTCCATACCTTGCACTGCTCCGGAACAATATTCAAATGTCCGGGTGATCCAACCTGTTACCTCTGCTTCTGTTTCTATCCGATAACTTTCCGCAGCAGTAGATTTCAATTCTATCAAAGACAGTACTTTTTCACGCATATTACCGGACAGCAGTTCCAGCAAAGGATAGATATTCATCGGAGGGATACAGTCTCTTTCCACACACCACAAGGCTGCAAGCAACGGGCGAAGCACGTAAAACAGTTTCTTTATTTTAATCTCCCGATCCTCCATAGTCTCCATGGCTCCCCTGGCAACTCCCAGATAGTGACATATATGCACCCGGGCGCAAAAATAGTGCTGGCACAGATCCCAGAGTTCTTTTCTGAAAGTTTCATTATCTTTATAGATCACAGGAGATTGAAGCCATTCAAAAGGTGTTGTATTGGACTTACAGATCAACCCGAGGACTTTGGAGATATCCCAGCCATATACATCCAGTTCATCATGGATCGGAAATGCCAGATGATCCTTTCCCGGTTGTATAGAGAGATAACAATCTATATTTCGCTTGTAGATAAACCGCACATCGTAGTCACTGTCCGGAGAGGGAAATCCCCACGCCCGACTTCCCGACTCGCACGAGTAGAGTATCTGTATCGCATATTCCTGCTCTATCTGTCTGAGTTTTTTCTGTATAGTTGCCTTCATAAAATTCATCTCTTTGTTTGATGGTGCAAAGAAAAACAGAGGCTGCGCAACGTTTTTGCGCAATACGGATTATTGTTTATAGAAAGGAAAACTATTGTTTGGATCTATCTGGAAAGGAAAGAAGAAAAGACCTCTCGGTCACTCTTGTAGAGACGCAAGGTATTGCGTCTCACATTTAATATTTTTATAATCGGGTGACATCCTATTATTAAATCAGACGCAAAGTATTGCGTCTCTACAAGTGAATATAAAAAAATATTATCCTATCATTCACACTGGATAGACGACCTTTACCGATACAACAAACCATCGGAATTATTCCCGGTAAAGCATCTGAAAGATTATCTCATTCTTCTATCTCGGTTTTATTTACCGACTCCAAAGGTTCATGACTATGTATCTCTATGATCCGGGTAGTCACAGCATATTCATCCGGGAAGATCTTACTGCCCATCTCTATAGCCCAGGCCTCGGTAAATTCCGCACCTATATATATAATCATGGCAGAATAATAGATCCAGGTGATCAGGATAGCCATAAAAGCCGCTGCTCCATATACACTCCCTACATCGGCAATACCTATATAAAAGGAAATAGCCCATTGACCGATCATAAACAACAGTGTGGTCACTATACCACCGACAAATACATCCCGACTCTTTATCTGGGCATCGGGAAGCATTTTAAAGATCAATACAAATATGAAAACCGTAACAGACAGATTGAGTAACAACCCAATGGTATTTACCAGTGGCTCAGCAAACTCCGGATAACTGGACATAAACCGATCACTGAGATTGGCAATCACGGTACTGATACTAAACGTGATCAGTAGAATAAAAGCAAATATCAGAATGAGAGAAAAGGAAAGCAGCCGGGTCCTGATATACTTCAACCAACCTTTTTTAGGTACGGCCTTTATCCCCCAGATGGAATTTAGTGAACCTTGAAGTTCCGTAAAAATAGCTGTCGCACCAAAAATGGTAACTCCCAACGTCACAATTGTAGCCAATGTAGAGGCATCTGTCTGCCTGGCATTTTCTATAATATCTTTGAGATCTCCTACCACCTCTGGCCCTACAACCGGTCGCAGAAATGTATACAACTGATTGATCAGGTCGGCATGAACAAACGTACCGATTGTGATCAGCAAAGAAAGAAAAGGAATGATTGAAAACAACGTCGCATACGCCAGTGAAGCACTTAGCCGGGGAATATTGTCATCTTCAAACCCCTGGAGCGTATCTTTTATGATCTTAATCCATACGGAAAAAGTAAGTTTCTTCTTTGTTTCTGACTGATCGCTCATGGGTATATTTTTCCCTATCAACACTGTGCTTTTTTCTTTTGTTCAGACAGGCGATTTCTCCTTGTTATTATAGAAGATCAGTTTGTGACTCACAGCAAACAATCTGCTGCGAATCACCGGATATACAACAGGCAGAAAACCTAAACCGATAAGGAGTGTGTATCCTCTTCCGGTGGAATATCCGGTAAGGGAGGTGGCTTACACAGGAAATGCGTAAACAATCCGGCTATGACGAGGCAGATCATTCCCTGTATGAGCTGCATGTGTTCGGCACTGATAAACTCAGTGATCCATCCGATCAGCAGACTACCTAATGGCAATGTGCCCAATGTGGCCATGGCAAAAAAACCAAGTACCCGACCCCGTACCTGTGGATTGGATACTGTCTGTATGATGGTGTTGCAGATAGGTATTACCGACATTGTTCCGAAACCACAAATGAAACTCATCACCAGATAGAACGTCTCTACACGCACAAATGACATAATGATCAGACCTGCTCCGAGCAAAAACAGGTTACGAAGCAATATTTTCTTCAACAGGGCATTGCTCTGTTGAGAAGCAATATACAATGTACTCACCAGTGCCCCCATACCGGTGGCAGCAGTAATGTATCCGTAGGTAGAAGCATCTCCACTAAAAATATTCTTGGCAAAGTAAGGCTGTAACGTATTGTAAGTAGAAACCAGCAGACTGACTGAAGCTGCAAGCAACAAGGTTTGCCGGATCTCAGCGTTACTTTTTGTATACTCCCATCCTTCCCTGAACTGAGTCCATATCTTTTTCTTTGCTTTATGAAGTGCATGATGAGGGTATTTCATCAGGCTCAGACATACGATCACGGCGATAAAACTCACTGCATTGGTCAGAAAACAGATTGTAGCACCATACTTCGCCAGTACAATCCCTGCCAATGCCGGACCAAGCAGTCTTGTAAGGTTGTTCAGGGAAGAATTCATGGCAATGGCACTCGGCAGATCTGCCTTGTCTTCCACGATCTCATTCACCATAGCCTGGCGTGCAGGGATATCAAAAGCGTTGGCGATTCCGAGGATCAGACTCAACGACAACAGCAATTCCAGTGAATGGTATCCCATGTGGTAAGTGATTGTGAGTGCTACCGCCTGCAAAGCGGAAGTCACCTGTGTCACCATCAACACCCGGTAGCGATTGTAACGGTCGGCAGTAATACCACCAACAGGCGAAAGGATAAAAGAAGGAAACTGTTCGGCAAACGTAGCCAGCCCCACCATCAGTACAGAATCAGTCAGGGTATAAATGATCCAGATCACCGCCGTACGCTGCATCCACATCCCGACACGGGAAATCAGCTGTCCCGTGAAGAACAAGCGGTAATTGTAGGCCCTGAATGCCCTGAACGCGTTTTGAAACTTCATATATTCCTTTCTATCCCTATCCTATTATTAAAAAACAATTCAATTTTGCCAGATATATAATAGACAGATAAGCCCATTTCATTCACTTTTCCTGCCGACGTTGGCTCGGTATCCTCTGTAGGAACAGATAGAATATAGATTTGTTGTAGGTGCGGTCGCCCTTTTCTAAAACGATCTCGCATTCCGTCGGAACAGATACAAATATAGTCCATCACCTGAAAACCGCCATTCGGAAGATAAAAAATTATGGATTAGCCTGGCCCTCCGGAAAGATAAATTTTATATGCCAGAACAGACTGAATTCTTTTCAAACAGTGCAAGGGAAGTAAACCCACGACTTATCTATTAGGAAAAGCAGCACTATAAACAAAATTTATAGAATGGTTGTTTATAAAGTGATTTATTAAAAATGTCATTTCTATTTACTTTTAATTAATTCATATACACTCATGCCCTCATTAGCTTCTATATCAACCATTGATTTTCCTTTTCAAACAGAACAACAAAAGATCAAAGAATTCGCAAAAAATCTTTTTTCACCTTCTTTTCCGGAAGTGGCAAGAATGTTAAGTGCCTTTGATAATACGGAGATCCGGACAAGGAATCTTTGCAAACCGCTGGATTATTACCTGCAACATCATACTTTTCAGGAACAAAACCTGGAATATATCCATCTGGCACTTGAATATTCTGTACAGGCCATTGAGAAGTGCCTTGCCTCAGCAGCAATCAGCAAAGACAAGGTAACCGACATTCTTTTTATTTCCACTACCGGGCTGGCTACTCCCAGTCTGGATGCGCTGATTGTGAATAAAATGCGACTGAATCAAAACATCAATCGCATGTCTGTTTTCGGACTGGGTTGTGGAGGTGGAGTGTCGGGATACGCAAAAGCCTGTACACTGGCAAAAGCCAATCCGGATGCAGTGGTGCTACTGGTTGCTGTAGAGTTGTGTTCGCTTACGTTCTTACGGGACGACTTCAGCAAGAGCAATTTCATTGGCGCCAGTCTGTTTTCAGACGGTGTGGCGGCTTGTGTGATTACAGGAGACAACTGCAGAAATAATACTGAAAATAAGATTCGTTTCCTTGCCAATGAAAGCAAACTATACTATAATTCTCAACAGGTAATGGGCTGGGATTTTATGGATAATGGCTTTAAAGTCCTGTTCTCTTCTTCCATTCCGGCCCTTATTGCTCAAAATGTACGTGACGATGTAACCACCTTTCTTTCCCGGTACGAATTGACTCTGTCGGACATAAAAAATTATGTATTTCATCCGGGTGGAAAAAAGGTACTGGCTGCTTATGAAGAAGCGTTGGATATGGGTGCGGACTCCCTCAACAAAGCAAGGGAGGTCATGACGCATTATGGAAATATGTCAAGTACCACTGTATTGTATGTATTGGAACGTTTCTTTAACGAAGGCTATGACAATGGCTATACGCTTATGATGGCTATGGGACCAGGATTTTCCAGTGAAATGGTGTTACTGGATATGCAGCGATAATCTGTATGGTTTTCTGGTGGTTCCTGTTGCTATTGATCTTCCTGCGGGTAGGTGAACTGCTGATCTCCCGCAAACACGAACACTGGTTAGTGGCACACGGAGCGGTAGAGTATGGAAAAGCGCATTATCCGTTTATGATTGCTGTGCATACATTGTTCTTTGTCTCACTGATCACAGAACATATACTCACAGCAAGGAATGATTACAACGGCTATCTGCTCCTCCTGTTTGTAATACTGACCCTTATCAAGTCATGGATTGTGCATGAATTGGGCATATTCTGGACAACAAAAATTTATCGCATTCCTGGGTGTCCCTTGATCCGTAAAAGTATCTATAGGTATTTTGACCATCCGAATTATGCGATCGTTATGATTGAAATCCCACTGATCCCGCTGATCTTCCATCTCTATTATACAGCTGTTATCTTCTCACTACTCAACATAGTCATATTGACTGTACGTATCCGGGAAGAAAATAAGGCTCTGAAATATGAATAAAACAAATGACCGAAAAATATCAAACCCTATCGTAAATATTTAATTTACAATGGGAATTTGATCCTCGTCGAAGTTTCATAAGGACTTTTGACACACTCTCTTTTAACTCATTAATCATGTACTATATCGTAAGGATAATATGGAACATCTTTTAAAGAAGCATCATCTAAATCCAAAATTTTTACGATAGCTCCACTTTCCCATGACCAGTAACCAGAATACGCTCCAAAGCTACTGTTATGACTATTATACCATCCATTACTTTTATGTCCTTTATACCATTCTTTTGTGATATATTTTTTTAATCGCTTACTACCTTCAGTCTTATCAGAGTCACTGATATCTACAACTTCTTTAAGCCCTAAATAAGCTTGAGGGAATAGTACTTTCTCTGTTTGTTTACCCCAATTGGCAATTACATTCAGCATGTAATCTACTAAAAAATCATTGGGATCATTTAATTTAACAAGCTTAATAATTCTTTCTATATTTTCTTTATTAGTATCCAATAAAACACCTAAAGATAATAGAGTCAACAAAGTCTCATAAGATCTATACTTTTCAAACAATATACTAATATCCAACAACTCCTGATAGTAAGGGATAATTTCTTCTTTTCCTTTTCCCAAAGAATATAATATTTTAATTATTGACAAACATTTTTGCTGAATTATAGCCTGACCATTATTTGCCCCTTCATCTTCTATTCCTCTTTCTTCGATAACGTTCTTAAGAATTTCCTTAAATTCTGAAAGTTCAGCAATTCTCGATTTCAGATACTTTTCAAAATGTTCCTTGTCTTTAATTTTATCTCTAATCACATCTTATTATTTTGTACAAATATATAACAAGTACATAAATATCATTGCCATAATTTAGTAATTTTTCTAATAGAATCAACTTTATATGTTGAAACATTCCCTGATAGTTTTTTTCGTTCCAACCCTTTCCACCTGTTTAGTATCTGTTACTATCAGTTTGTGATTATCAGCAGTTTTATCTGCACTAATTGAATTAAGTAAGCGTATTGCCGAGAATCTCAATTGATCAAAAAAACAAGCCCCTGTAAGTTATTATCTTACAAGGGCTTTAAATACTCATTTGAGGTTCCTGGCGGATTTTGAATCTTTTCCATAAACCTCTATCTATCAAAGGAATATCGTAATTTTTCGTTGCTTTTAGTCTAACAACTGTACAACTATATTTTTGTTTTATTTAATTAATTATCAATCAGTTATATATGTTTAGTTCGAATCCTTTGGGACCCTGTTGTTTGTTGTGTAATATATTTATAACCAAAATGTTATAAATCCATATTGTTTATATAATCATCTATTTCTTTCATAATATACTCTTTGCCTTGAGTGTGTAGGGTTTCATGGACTTCTTCAAGATAAACAAGTACATTATACTTGTTGAACAAAAACAAAGTTTCTGTTGTATCTATACTTTTATGGTCTTTATAATTTTCCACACAGAAAGCAAAAAAGAGCAACATAGGTTTTGTGGTGTTTTGACCTTGTTTTCTTAATCGCTTCTCTTTCTTCAATAAATCATATAGATTGGGAGTACTCAATTTCCAAAAATAAGATGATTCGGAAGATAATTTCTTATAAAGATCTGATGAGTATAAATACTGAAAGGCT
>DALZBD010000082.1:0-11103 GCA_031977515.1 Bacteroides sp.
TCTATGTCTAAAAATTAGCATAGGCGTCTCTCATAATGCGAGTCAAGGTTTGCCGAAACCTCCTATTCCATTGTGTAGAGACAGCCTATGCTTTTTTTAGGCATTTTTTTATCTGATACTTTATCATAGAAAATCATGATAACCATATATGGAACAACCAGTGGAAAAGGATAAAAATACACGGACCTTCTTTCCTCTCAGACTGAGTAAGCTATGGAAGTTGAGAATACTCCTTTATACACTAGTGTTCCTATGTACCGTTATTTTCTTTTATCAGGAATTCATTGTATATCCATTGGAAGTAATAAAGAAGTGGAATGTATCAGATAGGCACTTTATGTGGAAAACCTATAATGAAGGGGTGGCAGTTGCCTATCTCTACTATTATCTGATATTGATCCTTTTCTTTTTTGTGGAGTTTGTATTGCACAAACTTTATTATGAGCCGGAAGGAGAGTTGGAATTAATAAGAACAAGTAAAAGAATCTGTATGGGAATCGGAGTAACTGCTTTGCTTGTCAGCCTCTTTCTACCTGTATGGTTTAGTAAGATATAAAAAATGTCTCTATCTGAAAAAAGTAAATACTCATACGTAATAATGGCGACCAAACCGGAGTGACCGCCCCAGAAGAGCGCACCTGTAACACCTTCAGATGAGAACGTGCACTCTTCATTAATCGTTCGAAACAGCAGACAAGGAGATACGGGTCTGTTCTTTGAAGATCCTTAGGGTATGGTAGTGCAGTTGTTCTCTGATAAGTGTAGTTAAATAATCAATCACATAGTATTTTAATTGTTTGTGTCATTCCCTCCCCGGAATGATGCCCAACTCTTTATTGCCTTTTTATTCATCAACAGATAAGAAAAAAGAATATGAAAAAATACGGTATTACTTCCCGGTCCTTCCTGACTTTACTACGTAAGTGGCTTTCTTCCTTTTGGTACACGATCCGAAAAAACCAACATCAAAAAGAGGTATTAACTCCCGAGGAAAAACTCATAGTACTCTGCTGTGGATTGTTGGGCAAAGGAGAGAGCAAAGTACGCAAACACGCCAGAGACCTGTCAGAAAATAAAATGAAGAAGCGTTGGGAAGATATCTTCCCCCGTTATCATTTCAAAGAACTTACTCTCGAGAGTGAGAATTTCGCTTTGTGGATGGGTTTTGCTCCCTGTGACGGGAAAAAAAGGAAATCGGAAGAATATCTGTTTTGCGACGCGGTGATTCTGTATTTCTTCGGAGAGGAACAGAGAAAGAAGTTTATTCAGGCATTAGAGGACGAAGAAACCTATTGTACACTGTGGGATAATTCTTATACAGATGTAGAAGAAAATAAATATCGGATCACAATGGGAGAAGCGCCCCCTCTGCCCGACCTACCCTACCATCTGGCTTTTAAATAATGGAAAGACGAACGGAAAAAGAAGCATCAACACCTCACCCTCCAATACTATGTAAACTCCTGATCACACCTATTTTTATATATCGGATATCCGTTGAAGCCTACCGGACGCTTGCCATAAAAAAATTAGCCGACTGATATCAGTCGGCTAATCCTATGGTATAAAAACTATTTCTTAGTTTCTGGGAAGTGCTTCTTTCACCACCATCGGGCGCCCTTCGTATTCTGCTCCGTTCAACTCTTTGATAGCATTATTTGCTTCTGAAGTATCCGGCATTTCGATAAAAGCGAAACCTTTTGATCTGTTTGTCATACGGTCCATAATCAGTTTTACCGATTCTACTACTCCGTACTCTTCCATTACCTGTCTCAAATCCGACTCCCCAACATTATAGTTGAGATTTCCTACATACATGTTCATAAAAATAAAATATAAATAAATGAATAATACAGCAAAAAAGTATGGAAGTTCTAAAGTCAGAGATGAAAATTCTCAGGTGAAGTCACAAGAGGAGATACATGAAAGAATTTAAGAGCAATGCAAACTTCTAATTGCTTATTGACAACAAAGGAACATCTTTCTTTCCGGAAAACAGCACGAATGGTAAGAAATCTTTAATATTATATCCTTTATTGTGAAAATAGGTCAAAGATTAACTAAAAATCATTCATTCTGAGGACATTTATATCCAAGATGACGTTGTTTATTCTTTTTCTCTCTACGTATTTACAGGCAGGTGAATTATACTTTATGAGAAAATATAGTATTCTCTTACCTGGTATGCGTTCATTCGTGCCCGGTAACAAAAAGGTATGTACTGCAGAAACTCTGAAAGATGTTAATTAATATATTTATTCATGGAGAATGCGTAATATATCCCTGTAAAAGGATCTTTTCAGACGAAACTCCGCACATTCGGGAATTTAATCTGTATATTTACCTGATAAACAATAGGGTTTATATTCTTTTGACTTTCCCCTGCCATCGTATCTCACCCATATCATGTGCCTTCTCTGTCGATAAAAACACTATATCCCTTATGTTGTAACTAGTAAAAAAAGCACTTTCCGGCAAGAGAGTGTATAAATAGATGAGTATGGTGGATAGTCTGGTACAGGAGACAGTAAAACGGTATATCCGTGAATATGATCGTTACAAGAAACTGGCGGATACAGTGTTTGATATTTGTCAGGTGATTGTACAGAAAAACCTCACGATACGTGCCACGGTACAGCACCGGGCAAAAAGTCTCAGCAGCCTGACAGAAAAACTCCAGAAAAGTACGGAATACAGTTCGGTAGACAGTGTGTTCGATGGTATCAGTGATCTGGCCGGAGTACGTATCATTACCTATCAGGAATGTGACCGCCCCAAAGTAGTGGAAGAAATCAGAAAGACATTTACAGGTAAAGACAGTCAGGAGATCCAGATCGATATAAAAGACAAGAACGGAAACGAAGGAAAGTATTACAAAGCCACCCATTGCCAGGTAGTGCTGACAGCCGATCAGATGAAGGACCACATCAACCTCATAGATACTTCGTGTGAGATACAGGTATGCAGCCTGCTTTCTCATGTGTACAATGAGATCGAACACGATCTGCAATATAAACCCCGCGCAGGTAGTCTTTCGGCCGATGAGAAACTATTGATCGACCAGTTGGGACTGATCACCCGTTCCGGAGATATCACCATACGCCGCCTGCTGGAAGCTACCAGCGAACGGATGAAACAGCATACCGGTGAATTTGTCGATGTACATGATTTTGTCATCCGCATGGGCGAGATGCTGGGTATTGGGACGGATTTTACGCGCAACGCAGGGGTACTGTATGATGAGTTTATCGCCCTGGGTCTCAACTCTCCCGAAACAATTGTCTCTTCCCTGCTCGATGAAGGAGAAAATCTACAGACGGTAGCCGAAGCGGAGTTTGAGAGACTACATCGTTACCTGCTTTCCTGCCACAGCCCGGTGAACCTGGATCCCCACTCTTCAGATCTGTTGCTGCTGGTGTTGCTGCGAAGAAAACTTCCCGATGTGCTCCAGCCATATTCTCTCCATACCCGGACCGAACAGGTGAGCCGCATACAGCGGATTGCCTTATTATATAAAGAAAACAATCACTTTTAATTTTTTAATGATATGACATTCAGAAAAGCATTGCCCAACGGCAACAAAAGTCAGGGTGGATTTAACTCCAGAACCCATGTAAATGAACAGGTGGAAACGCTATTGAAAGATATGAAGAATAAAGCGGGAGCTATGATACTGGTGCCTATCACCAGCAGAACTTCGATCGAACTCCCGGCATCGCTATCTAAAGAAGAGATCGAAGCACGGGTGGCAAATTATAAAAAATTGCATACCTCCAAGATCTGATCCTCACTTCCCACGTATGACTCTTATAAGAAAAGGGCTTCCACATTTTGGGAAGCCCTTTTCTATTATACTGCCGGCTGGTCAGGCCCATGCATTTACACTTACCGTACTGAGTCTCTTTCCTGTAAGTTTCTGAATATCTCTCAATAGTCCCTGTTCTTCGTGCGAACAGAAACTGAGTGCCGTACCACTGTTGCCAGCCCGTCCGGTACGACCGATCCGGTGTACATACGTTTCGGCTACATCCGGAAGATCGTAATTGATAACACGCTCCAGTTTATGGATGTCTATTCCACGCGCGGCAATGTCAGTGGCAATGAGTACCTGCGTCTTCCCGGACTTAAAATTGGTCAGGGCACGCTGACGGGCCTCCTGGGATTTATTGCCATGGATCGCTTCGCTGCGGATACCTGCTTTACAAAGTACCGTAGCAATTTTGTCCGCACCATGCTTGGTTTTGGAAAAAACCAACGTAGGAAGACTATCCTCTTTCCTAAGCACACTGATCAGCAGGTTTTTCTTATCGGTCTTCTCCACATGACAGAGATATTGCCGGATGGTATCTACCGTAGAAGATACCGGAGTGACCTCCACTTTGACCGGCCTTTGCAGGATAGAACGGGAAAGGGAAGCTATATCCGCCGGCATGGTAGCCGAGAAGAAAAGTGTCTGTTTCTTTGAGGGCAACTTGGGCAACAATCGTTTGATATCGTGGATAAAACCCATATCGAGCATACGGTCGGCCTCATCAAGTACAAAATAGTTGATATCATCTGTACGGATAACTCCCTGATTCATCAGGTCGAGCAGACGTCCGGGAGTAGCAATCAGCACATCTACCCCTCTGCGAAGTGTATCAATCTGCTGTCGGGGTTTTACACCACCAAAGATCACGGCCGTGCGGATACGGGTATATGCGCCATATTCACGAAAGCATTCAAAAATCTGCAAAGCCAGTTCCCGGGTAGGCGTAAGCACGAGGGCTTTGATCTTTCGCGCGCCGGTCTCTCTGGGAGCTTTTGCCAGCAGTTGCAGGATAGGAATGGCAAACGCGGCGGTTTTTCCTGTTCCGGTTTGCGCCAGTCCTAATATATCATTCTTGCCTAATATGACAGGGATTGCTTTTTCCTGAATGGGAGTCGGGGTTTCATACCCTTTTTCATCGATAGCCTTCAGAATGGGCTCGATGATGTTCAATTCTTTAAATTTCATGCAAATAGTTGTACTTGCCGCAGACGGCAGGTAAGTTTAAATGAGTATATACAAAATAGTGGGGGAAAAACTGATGAGAGTAGAACCGACACAAATTGTCTTGATTGGCTGCAAAGATACTATAAATTATCGGAATATCCGGTATTTGTTGACTTTTTTGAAAACATAGAACTTTTCGACCCACAGATGGTCTCCATAGAGCTTGTTTATTTTTCTGTTTCAGATAAGCGTATGCAACAAGAAAGTAATGGCACTGCCTCTCAGGCAGAATTCAATAATCCCGAGGGATGTCAGTTCAGCCCCGACGGAGCGTTGTACATAGCAGATCACTCCAACCACCTGATCCGGAAGATCGAGGAGAGAGCCGGGGAATAGAATATAAAAAAGAGGAACAGGGAAAACAATAAAAACTGATATGCCCGGTCGGGCATATCAGTTTTTACAGCATTGTTAATATTTATAGTATCGTCAGACTTTCCGGATCAATTGCCCATCGGATATACCTTCACACTGCCCGGAGTGATCTCCCCGCCATCGGTAAAGAATTCGATGCTGTTGTAAGGCGATGAAGGGAACATGGTCTGTGTCTGTACCGTCTCCCCGTTGTTGACAAAGAGTTCGGACGATGCCTTGTCGATGAACAGGTTCACCTTGTATTGTGCTTTCACCTGCAGTGGCGCCCTATCTACCGAGGCAAATGTGTCATTGAAAGAGACATTACCGCTTTTCGTACGATCTACCGTAAGTATCTGATCTTTCAGGTCGAATGTATACACCATCTCCTCTCCTCTGTCGTTGTACAGTCGGAATCCGAATTTCTTCGCACTGCCTGCCCCGATAGTCATCTCCACCTCGTATGTGCCGTGGGCTGCCACCGCCAGGCTGTCAAAAGCAACTTTCGACGCAATAGCAGGTACATCCAGAGTAGCAGGCGTGCCACGCAGTTGGAAGATCTCTTTCACCGGATAGTTGGACAGTGCCAGCCCGTTGCCGGTGCGGATGATCAAGATCTCTCTCGGCAAAGTCATGGCATTGCGGAAGTGGGTGGTAGGTACCTGATTGGTATAGTTCCAATTGCTCATCCATCCGAGAAAGATACGCCGACCGTCAGAAGCAGGAACATCGTTCCAGGTCACCCCGGCATAGTTGTCACGCCCGTAGTCAAGCCACAACGGATAAGAGAGTGCCTCCGGAGTGAAAGTAGTACCGTCGAAGTCACCGATGAAATACTGCGTTGCACTTCCTCCATTGGGTCCACCCGGGTTAATACTTACAAAGAGTACCCACTTCGTACCGCCACCGGGAACAGAAAGCGGAAACAGATCGGGACATTCCCACACACCGCCGTGTGCACCGATACCTTCGCCGAACTCACTCAGTTTTTCCCACGACTTCAGGTCTTTAGAACCGTAGAAAGTAATGGTCTGTGTGGTAGCAAGTGACATCACCCATTTGTTTTCACGCGCATACCAGAATACTTTCGGATCGCGGAAGTCGATAAATGCCGGATCACGCAACACCGGATTATTGTCGTATGTCGTAAAGGTGCGTCCATTGTCCAGGCTGTAGGCAATACCCTGTGTTTGGTCTGCTCCATCATAGGTATAGATCGCTACCAACGCATCCTTGCCAAATCCTGCGGTATTGTTGCGATCGATCACCGCGCTGCCTGAGAAGATGGTTCCGAGCGAGTCGGGCACGATAGCCACTGGCAGGTGCTCCCACTTTGTGAAATTACGCGTCACCGCATGTCCCCACGACATATTTCCCCACATAGATCCGTAAGGGTTGTGCTGGTAATAGAGGTGATACTCCCCGTTGTGATACACCATACCATTGGGGTCATTGGTCCATCCGTGCTCCGGAGAGAAATGGTAGGCCGGACGGTATTTTTCGTTATAGTCAACATCAAAGATATCGGATTGGGTGATCTGAGACAGACCGCTATAGTTCAGTTCTACCTGTTCGAAGATCAAATCTACCTTCTGCCCTTTGAATGCCTCCAGATGCATAGGTACAAAATAATCGGTACGGGTGCGTGCCAGGCGAATGTCCTGCGGGTATCCGACAGGCACACCGTTGGCTTCTATGGCGACTCTCAGTTCCGGTGCATCCTCCTGTATGGGGATCAACAGCAGGTTGCGGTTGATGGCATACGAAACCCTGTAGTTGCTCCTGACCTGTGTAGCCACTTTATCACTCTGCGTGATCTGGTCCACAAGGATATATCCCCAGTCGCCCCGCTGATTGTCCACAATACGTATCTGTGCCGGTTTGCCTTTCCAGGCAGCTACCTCCCAGGCAATGGAATAGAGCGTGGCAGATTGTTGGGGCGCTGTTGTGCGGATCACAGGCTGCCCGTCTACGAGAAGCTCCACATACAGATGAGCACCCTTGCCCCCACCCAACAGAAAGTTGATATACTCTTTCTCTATCAAAAAATCCGGAGAGGTGATTGTTCCGCGTGCGTCATTGCCCCCGTGGAAACTATTGGCCAGGCCTTTTCCCACAAATCCGCTGATAGCCTCCTGCCCGGGTAGTGTCCCTTTGGCAGGACCTGTGCCAAACGCTTCTCCCTCCACTGTCCATCCTTGGAATGTATCTGTCTCAAAATCGGCTACCACCTTATCGTGGGTGCCCTTACAGCTCATCAACAGAGCCAATGCTCCGGCTGCGATCATTGTTTTCTTAAATTTCATGGTTTTAATCTTTCGGGTCATTTATCATTTGTTTTTATTTCAGATCTTCATCTGTCAGGAGACGCAGGGTATGGCCCTTTGCTCCGGTCCGATAGAGGAAATTGCTCACAGCAACATCGATTTCCTGGTGTTTGCCGCCCCTGATAAGAATGCAAAGGCTCAGAAAGAATGGTGTCAGATGTTTCTCCATGTTTATCAGGAATTATGCAATTCATTGTCCATTCAGGTACCGGTTTCCTGACATTTGGATGTTACAAAGGAAGACAGAAAAAACATCTGCGGATATAAAATATAGTTCAGATGATGGTAATTTTGTTACATCACAGGAAATAAGAGAGGTATCACAAACAGCACAAGACAATTAACTACCCATACATTAATAACAAAACGTCCACTATATTATTTGTAATCCATCTTTTTTGTATGCAATCATAGGGAAGCAAAAGAAAAGACTCTATTGTTTTTCGGGAATTCCATGAAGTAGTCTTTCCGGCATCCCCTATGGAGTTAATACCAACCCGTTGTCAAACCCAATCAGAAAATCTCTATGCCCCATAAAAGCAGATCTCAGAAAATGCTACGGATCAAATTTCTCCGTATGCACCTCATTCTCTATGATATACTTTTTCATGATAGGATTCATATCTATATATTTATCCAAAAGACTTTGTGCCTTCTCTTTTTCATATACCCACACAAAGATCAGAGGCAATGCCCTACAGCTATTATGCCACGGTGATATTTTCCCTCCGGACTGATACAGTTCTTCTATGAACCCTGGTAGGTTCCGAAACTTCTCCAGATAGGGCAGCAAATACGTATGGATCCGTTCCAGCGCCTCTTTCCGGAACTGTTCCTTTGCGAGATCCGATTTTGCGATGTACCATTCATGCCAGTCTTTTCCGGGTGTTATATATCCCAACTGTTCACCCAGGCCCGTCAGCAAACCCGCATCTTTTAGCTGATATCTTTCCTTATACCAGTCCTTCACCTTCCGGGAATAAAGATGGAAATGTATCGTAATCTGCTGGTATCTATTTATCTGAAAACAAATTTCCTGTCCGATGTCCTTATCCACCATTCTGCTGGCAGACAATCCGTTTTTTGCCGTAACGAATCCATATTCTGCCAGACTATCGCAGATCCCGCGGCAGGCCTCTATGGCGTATTTTCTTTCTTCTTTCATGGGGATATCATTGATTTATTCCACTCTCATTCTCCCATCGTTGCAGGTATTTCTTTGCCACATTCCGGATCCATGCGATCTGATGTCCGGTAAATTTTTGCATCTGTTTATTATATCCCGGTGCATTCATCTTCCAGATGGCACTTAGTACATGTCCTGTTACATTTTCATCCTCCACCTGAGTAATGAGCAGAGAGGCATACTCCACAAGATGCTTGTATTCGAACAAAAAGAAAAAAGACTGTCGTCCCCGTTTTGCGTTCGGATGTAGACAGATATTTAGAAAGCGGGCGTACAAGTCCTTATCTTTTCGTAAGGCCTTTTCTTCCATGAGAAGCTGCCTGATCTCCTCTCTCAATCTCCAGATTTCATCTTCAAAACCGTACCATTCCGGTTGGGCAAACCACTTATTAAGAGGCTGATCCAGTAGTATTTTTTAGGGATCAGGCTCTCTGCCAGAGATACTTTTTCAACAATCTGACGTCTGATCGTTTCAGGTTTATTCATAGTATACACAGATGTTTGCACCTTTTGGCAACCATTTATTCCTAATGCAACCGGGGCATCTCACCCCGGTAGTTACCTTCCACCAGCCTGCCATCAGGCAATGTCAGTTTATAGCGGATGGTATAGAGTTTTTGTTTTTTATTATACTTGATCGTAAGTTCGTAAGATTCCGGGGTCACAGTCTTGTCGTGGTCAAAGAAAGCCACTTGCAGGAGACTTCCCTGCTGGTCAGATCTGAATTTACCTTCCGGCAATTCCTGAGAATCAACATCCATATACAGCCCGTATTCCAAAGCCCGGTCCCGAAATAGGAAACGATCTGTGATGTAATACCTCCAGTGATCCCCGACTCTTTTACAGAAACCATACTTCGCAGGGATTTTTTCCTCCCCGATCTTCATCTCCCCCTGCACTGCCTCACCACTGCCACTGAGAGCGTGAATGCCCGTTACCTCCACCACATCGGGCACCACCTCTCCGTAATAAGCAAACCGCACCTGCTCCTGCTGTTCGTTGTCCAGTTGCAGTTCGCCCGAGATCACATACTCATTCTCACCAAACTGCTGGATATAGAGCGCTGTCTGATTGGCCGGAATATGATGATACACCATCGGCCACTCTTCGTAATACCTGACCATGTTGGCCTTCAGTACCTTCTCCTCTTCTTCATTGGTATGAGAAGAAGAAGCATAGTATAAATCGGGCATATCCGCATCCTCCACCTGTATATCCAGGTAGACATCAAACGGGGTGAAATCCTCTCCGGTATCCGGAGTGATCTTCAGTGTAAGAGTTCCATCGGGATTAGTAAACATGCGGACCACGAACTGTTTGTACCGGATGCCCCGATACTCTACCAGACTCAGGCAGTCCAGATCATAAGACGATTTGAGACTCTCCTGAGCAGTGGCTCCAAAGCATACAGTCAGAAGAAAAAAGGCAATAAGTAAAAGTGATCTCATATCTGTTGTTTATAGTATACAGTTTATTATTCGGTTATCTCTTCCAGCCACACTCTCCTGTAGTAGTAGGTTCCGCTCTGCCGGTAGATCCTTTTGAATCCCAGGATCTTTCCACGAGAGATACAGAAAGACCTATACGTATCCGCATCCCTGATAGTGTATTGTCCGCTACGACAGGTATAACTATACCTGTCGTAGGATTTGCTGTCTTTCAACTTCTTATCTCCCACTACGCCCACCGCATAAGAGGCGATATGGATCACACCATCCTGCTGAAACTCCACCTCGTCATACACAGTCTCCGCCTCTCCTCGTTGCAGCCTCTCTTCGGCAGGATACTGCCCTGTATGAGCTCTGTACTTCCTGCCGAGCACATCACTGTCAGGCAGTTTCCAGCTGATCACGTATTGGGATTTATCTTGATAAACCTGATGAGTAAACTCCAGTGTCACCATCTGTTGCCAGATCGAAAAAGTATAGGTACCTCCATCATCATCGCCACCGATATATTCCCAGCTACTGGTGTCGCAAATGCTCGGTCGGGAGATCTTCCCTGTGGTGACTCCATTCCGGGTACGAAGCGTGCCCAGGTTGAATGTCCATGTGATACGATTGCGATACATGTAACGATACATTTCGTCCTCCGGATCTTCCGGCTCGCGTGCATCTTCCTGCTCATCTTTTCTATACTCCAGATCGCAGGAGATACCTCCCTCCAAAGTCCTACGGACATCGATGTATTCATAGTGAGAC
>DALZBD010000083.1:0-11027 GCA_031977515.1 Bacteroides sp.
GCAAAGTATTGCGTCTCTACAAGTATATCATTTCCGAAAAGAAATATACCATTTTCGAAACAAGTATATCACCTTCAGAAAGCACCCACTTGTAGAGACGCAATACTTTGCGTCTCAGATAAAGAAACGAACAAAATTCGATCAGTTACCCAGAAAAGACAAAAACAAATGAAGTCACGAGAAAAATGTAAACGGGGCTGATCCGGTTACACTTTACTTGGACTTATACCAAACTGTTTCTTAAAACAAGTGCTGAAATACTTAGGGTCTGAGAAGCCTACCATGTAAGAAACCTCACCAATGGTATACTTTCCGGAAACTAAAAGTTCTTTGGAGCGGTTGAGTCGTATGATCCTGATGAAGTCATTGGGACTCTGGTCGGTCAGAGTCTTCAATTTATTATATACAGAAGTGCGGCTCATTCCCAGCACCTTGCAAAAATCACTGATGGAGAATTCGGAATTAGACAACTCCCGGTTGATAATCTCGATTGTCCTGTCGAGAAACTCCTTATCCAACTGGCTGGTATAGTCGGTCTCATCGGGGGTGCTTTCAGCAGACAATACAACCTCTCTCAGATGCTGACGGCTCTGGAGAATGTTCCTTATGCGCACTTTCAATACGGAGAAATCAAATGGTTTAATGATATAATCATTTGCTCCGGCCTCAAGTCCGGATATTACATTTTCTCTCTCGTTCAATGCAGTCAACAATATAATAGGTATATGGCTCGTCTCGATCGAAGACTTCAGTATCCGGCACATCTCATCCCCTTCGAGCACCGGCATAATCACGTCCGAAATAATGATGTCCGGATTTATCTCTCTGGCCAGCTCCAAGGCTTTTCCTCCATCCATAACAGAGACAACCTCATACTCTTTGGACAAATTTTCTGTCAGGTAGTCCCGCATATCCTTATCATCCTCGGCAAGAAGAAGTACATTTTTCGCAGTAGAGGCAGAAGCTTGTTTTTCCGAAACGGGATTCAGCGGAACAATCGCCTTTTGCTCTGCTGCTTCAGCAGTTTCCCATGAAGTATCCTGCAAAGGAAATGTAATGGTGAACGAACTACCCACATTTTCCGTACTGGTGAAAGTAATTTTACCTCCAAGCTGTCCGATGACTTTCTTTACAAGTAACAAACCGATACCCGAACCGACCTTATCCGAGTTTATTGCATTTCCAGCCCTATAGAACTGTGTAAAGAGCTTTTTTTGTTCTTTTTCAGGAATTCCCATCCCTGTATCCCGGATCTCAACAGACCATTCTTTACTGTTGTAGGTAGCACAGATACTAATAGAACCGGCTTCCGTATACTTAAGAGAGTTGGACAACAGATTGTCCAGGATCTTATTCATTTTTCCCTTGTCAAACCATACTTTGGGAAATCCGGACTGCACCGTAAGTTGCACATCAATACTCTTCTGCATAGCTGCTATACGGAAATCAGTCATTATATCCTCCAGATAAGATGTGATATCCTGTTGGCTGAGTACCGGTTTTTCCGGATGCAGATCCGCTTTTTGCAAATCAAGCAGTTGAGTTACCATTTCAAACAGTTTTTCTGCATTTTTCGAAGCTACGTCGAGAGATTTTCGGCTCTCGTCCGACAACCCTTCCTGCATTCCCAGTTCACTGAGGGGGGCTTTAATGAGAGTAATAGGAGTACGTATATCATGGGCTATACTGATGAACGAACGTATTCTCTCCCGTGAATTATATTCCTTGATCTTATGTCTGGTAAACTGCACAGACAGATATGCAATGACACCAACTATCGTCAGGTAGATCAGGATGGCCCAATAAGTGGCCCAGAAAGGTTTTCCTATCAGAATCTCCAGAGAACGTTCTGCGATAGTCTCCTGACTGTATTTGTCTATGGCTTTCAGCCTGAATGTATACTTCCCTGAAGGCAGATTCATATAGTCGACCTCTCCGATACTATTTGTCCGTTGCCAGTCTTTATTGAAATTCTCCAGTATATATTCGTACCTTATTCTGTGCGGATGAAGAAAATTAATTGTAGAGAAAGAGAGGGAGAATGAATGTTGCGTATATTTCAGTCTCACTTTAGATGTCTCGTTGATAGCCTGTTCCAGTAAAGATCCTTCTCTGCCTACCTCTACAGACTGATACAACAATTTGAAATCAGTGAAGATCAGATCCATAGCATTTTTATCCTCATACTCAAAGTAAGGTGAAAAGATGACCACTCCTTCTGCCGTACCCAGAGCCAGATCTCCATTTCTCAACCGGATAGAAGCATTGGGGTTGTAATGCCCCCAGGTTATATCCAGAAATTCGTTCATGCTGATGATCTTCTTACTTTTCGTATCCAGGCAATAGAGATTTTTCTCTGTATTGAACCAGATACGCCCCCATGTATCCTCTACGACATTATTTATAGAGTTTGACTCTATACCGTCTGCGGAGGTATAGACTTCAACAACTCCACTATCCGGATGGTAACCGATCAATCCATTGCCATCTGTAGCCATCCAGACAACTCCTTCTAAAGACTCCAGAAGACAGCGGATCGGATATTGTAAATTGTAATCTCCAAACGTACGATGCCATGTTATTTCTTTAGTGACCTTATCAAATATAGCCAGACCACCGCATTCCGCTATAAGCAGTTTGTCATTGCTGCCTGATTTGATATCTCCGATACATACAACAGGGTAATACTCATATTTCTTTGTACGGGTATCGTAACAAGTCAGTTCCCCTTCAATTCCTCCGAAATAGAGTTTATCCCCATCCAAATGGATGGAATAGATATAGTCAGTGGCTATTCCACTATCAGCACCCTGCGTGCGTGTCCGGGCCCTCTGTACATTTCCTGTTCTCTTATTGATGTTGAAAACACCGGTGCCATAACCACCTGCCCATATTTCTTTCTTATTGTCTTCGCATAAAGTTATAATCACCCGGGAATGCCCGGTATCACCTGCATGGGTATTCAGGAAGTGTCTCCACTGACCGGTAGAAGGCTGATAGAGACTTATACCATTGTTTGTTCCATACCAGAAATCTCCGTCAGAGTCTTCCAATACTACATTCACATGGCTGGATATCAATGAATTTTGATTATTGCGTCCATATTTTATCCACTGAATCTCCGGATAATCCGGATCAAAATAGCTTATTCCATTGGTATAAGTACTGATCCATATACATCCCCGTTCATCTACCAGAATATCCGAAACGGTATTTCCATTTATACTTCCTTCATCATCCTCATTCGCGATAAAACGATTGACGAAATGTCCATCGGACAAACCGATCTGATAGACACCGGAACCGTCTGTACCGACCAATATGGTATCATCAGGTAATGCGGCGAACGCACGGACAGGAACAGAAGGGATAAAATCATGGAAGGAAGTAACCCTGCCGGTGTACATATCCATCATAAATGCTCCGTCCGAGAAAGTCCCGATAAATAGTTTATCTTTATAAGGAAGCAAAGATTCAGTCCTTATCTCACGGGGAAACCGGATCAAAGATACAGAAGAAAAAACAGCATTCTGCTCCTCTTTCTTCAATCGAAAAAGAGAAGTATTCGTTCCTGCTACAAAATGTCCATCTTCCATCTGTACCAACCGGTTTACGTACTCATCCGTAAGTCCCGCCAGCTTCACTTCTTTGGTCTGTGGATCAAAATGATAGATACCGGAAGAAAGACAGAGCCACAATTGATTATCATCATCGAATAAAATATCATTGAGAATAACAGTTGTCTCAGACAATACAGACGCCAGATCTATTTGCAGCAGAAACCGATCTGTATGTTTGTTGTAAGAATATATCTTTCCGTTTTTCAATGAGATCCAGATAGTTCCTGTTTTGTCGCATACCATGACGGTAGAAGACAGTATATAGTCTTTTGCCTCCAGTGTCCGGTCCAGTTCATAGTGTCTGATCTCATTTCCATCATACCGATCGACCCCCAGATGCGAAAATGCCCATATAAATCCCACAGAGTCTTTATTGATACGGAATACCTGACGGCTGCTAAGTCCTTCTTTTATCCCCAGATGACGAAATGTCCGGGCGGTTGTGGTAAGGGGAATAAAGATAAAAAGGAAAACAATATATAGATTTCTGGTCATCATCTGGTTGTGTTGCATAGTTCAGGGTACAATAATAAAAAGAAATATCCGGAAAAGAGTTTGAATCCTATCAAAATAGCTTTATTTTTTATCAGAAAAGCATCTGAGAAGGTACTATAAAGGTATATTTAAACCATAAATATCAATAATATTCCATCCATCTCCATACGTAAACCTGTTATTGTTATTAATTTAGCAGATATATGTATCAGTTGTGCATAGAAAATTCCCTGAAAGAATCACAAAACAGGAAAAAGTATTCAAAAACAGAAATGAAACAAACCATAGAAATTGAAAACCAACTAAGGAAATGGGCGGATATGTACGAAACAAAAGCTTTCATTGAAAGCGATCCGATCCGGTTTCCCCATACATTTCACGACAAACGTGATCAGGAGATAAGTGCAATCTTATCTGCCTATCTGGCTTTTGGAAAACGTGAACTGATCGTCCGAAAACTACATCTGTTGCACCAGATCCTGGGAGATTCTCCTTATGAGTATGTAATGAAAGGCGAATATGATTACTTTCACCAACAAACAGGTAAATTCTATCGTTTCATATCCCACAGAGATATGATCCTTTTCTTTGAAACATTACAAAAATACTATAAAACCTTTCCGGATCTGGAAAGCGCGGTTTACAATAGCTGCAAAGAAAGTCCTATGCGAGGTCTGCAAATGCTTTTTGGACATATAACCTACATGCCTGCTCCGGAAAGTCAATCGGCATGTAAACGTCTGAATATGTTTCTTCGTTGGGTATGTCGCTACAGCTGTGTCGACCTTGGCATCTGGACCTCATTCCCTCCATCCTGTGTATTAATTCCCCTGGATACACATGTACATAAATTGAGTTTGAAATTGGGAATTACCCAACGTAAAAGTGCGGATATGACTACAGCAATGGAAATAAATAACTATTTCGAAAAAATATTTCCGGGCGATCCGGGACGTGGAGATTTTGCCTTATTCGGATACGCTATCAATAATCCGGACTATCAAAAAGAGTAAGGGATTACTATTTCCGGAAAAAAGAGGTAGTAACCTGCAGAGTAATTAAAAATCCCCTGTTTTTTCTTCCGGAAAAACAGGGGAATAAATCCAAAGAATCCGCAATACCACACTAAATGAAGTAAATACGAATAAGTGAAGCGGTCACGAAAACCACCTCACTTTCTTCTATACATTAAAACTGAAAATAATTCTTTGCGTTGTAATAGCAGATGTCTTCGATCATCTGGTTGGCGCGTTCCATTTCAGAAGCAGGAATTTCTCCGTTTTCAATGTCTCTGCCTACAAGATTACACAGCGTACGACGGAAATATTCGTGACGCGGATAGGAGAGGAACGAGCGGGAGTCTGTCAACATACCTACGAATCGGCTCAGAAGACCTAATACGGAAAGAGCATTCATCTGTTTTTCCATTCCGTCTTTCTGATCGAGGAACCACCATCCCGAACCAAACTGGATCTTTCCGGCTACGGAACCATCCTGGAAGTTACCCAGCATCGTAGCAATCACCTCATTGGCGCATGGGTTCAGATTGTAAAGGATCGTTTTGGTCAGTTTACCTGCAGAGTTGAGACGATCGAGGAATTTAGACATCGCTTTGGCTGTTGTAAATTCACCGATAGAGTCAAATCCAGTATCCGGACCCAGAAGTTGGAACATTTTGGTATTGTTGTTACGGATGGCTCCATAGTGGAACTGCTGTGTCCATCCTTTCTCCCAGTCCATCTCTCCGAAGACAATCAGCATGGCCGATTTGAATTTCAGGATCTCTTCTTTGGTCAGCTCTTTGCCACCGTACACCTTATCAAAAATGGTCTTGATCTCAGCATCGTTATAATCTTCAGCGTAAAACTCTTCGATACCATGATCCGACAGTTTACATCCCTGCTCAGCAAAGAAGTCATGACGTTTGCGCAAGGCAGCCACCATATCATCAAAGGTAGAGATAGTCACGCCACTCACTTCCGAAAGTTTCTCCATATAAGCACGGAAGTCAGCAGGAACCTCTACAGCCATGGCTTTATCCGGACGCCAGGTAGGCAACATCTTCACTTCAAATCCGCTCTCACGTGTCTGAATGTGATATTCCAGTGAATCGATCGGATCATCTGTCGTACAAACAACTTCTACACGGTAACGGCGCATCATACCACGCGCACTGTATTCCGGAGTAGCCAGTTTCTCGTTACATTCATCATAGATCTCACGCGCAGTCTTCGGACTAAGGATCTTATCGATGCCAAAAGCAGTTTTCAATTCCAGATGAGTCCAGTGGTACAGAGGATTACGGAACGTATAAGGAACGGTTTCTGCCCATTTCTCAAATTTTTCCCAGTCACTCGTGTCTTTTCCGGTACAATAGCGTTCGTCTACGCCGTTGGTACGCATCGCACGCCATTTGTAATGGTCACCTCCCAGCCAGATCTCAGTCAGGGTTTTGAACTTGTGGTCGTCGGCAACCATCTGAGGGATCAAATGACAGTGGTAGTCAATGATAGGCATTTTAGCCGCATGCTCATGATACAACTTCTGTGCGGTTTCTGTCTGCAGCAGAAAGTTTTCGTCCATAAAATTTTTCATTTCTCTGTGTTTTTAAACGTGTAAAATTTTTACTTTTTAATATTTTACCTATATAGTATTGATCTATAGGATAATATGTTTCTTTTACGTTTTAGTTTTATTAACCGTTATCGAACACAAAAATAGAAAAATTACTTGGATTAACAAAAGAATTCGTATATTTGCAGACAATATTTATAATATTTAAGTTTTTAACGTTCCCTGTTACCTTAGAAAACAAATTCCATGGAAAACAAAAGTTACACAGTCAAAGACATTGCCCGCATGGCAGGAGTATCTGCCGGGACAGTGGACCGTGTATTGCACAACAGGGGAGATGTATCGGAGAAAAGCAGGGCGAAGGTGCAAAAAGTTCTCGACGAAATAGATTATCAACCCAATCGATTTGCCATAGGACTGGCTGCGAAGAAGAAATATACCCTCACGTGTATTATACCTTATTATATTATAGATGATTATTGGCATGCAGTAGCTGTTGGCATCGAACGAGCGGGACAGGAGCTGCAGCCTTATAATGTACAGATAGAGTATCTGTACTATCAGCATGGAGATAAAGCATCTTACGGAGAAGCCTGTCGGAAAGCTATAGAGACAGATACGGAAGGGGTACTCATTGCTCCGAACTTCCGCAAAGAGACTCATCTGCTGATTGCTTCCCTGAACGAAAAAGGAATTCCTCATACATTCATTGATTTCAATATAGAACATACAGGTGCGTTGAGCTACATCGGGCAGGATTCTTTCCGAAGCGGCTATATCGCAGCCAAGATCCTGATGCACAATTACAGCGATGAACAGGATCTGGTACTTTTTCTGAGCAATGATAAAGAGAGTCCGGCCGAAATACAGATGCAAAGACGCCTGGAGGGTTTTATGAGTTACCTGCAGGAAAACCAGGCTCCGTATCGCATTCAGGAAGTCATACTGAATAAAGAAGATAGGGAGGCCAACCGCAGAGCACTGGATCAATTTTTCTGCAATCGCCCTCAGAATGTATTGGGAGCGGTATTCAATTCCCGTGTATATACGGTAGGAGAATACCTGAAAGAGACAGATCGGCACATGAAAGGACTGATCGGATATGACTTACTTCCCGGAAATGTGGAGCTGCTCCGCTCGGGATTTGTTACTTTTCTGATCGGACAGCGGCCAGGGCTACAGGGATATGACGGTATCAAAACCCTTTGCGAACATATTGTTTTCAGAAAAACAGTTCCGTCGGTAAAATTTATGCCTATTGATATCCTGATGAAGGAGAACATTGATTTTTATTTTGAATTTGAATAAATACATTTTCAACTTTAATTAATATAACAGACATGAAAGCATTAAACAAAGAAACGGCTCCGAAAGTACAACGTCCGGAGCGTATCATTCAGTTTGGAGAAGGTAATTTCCTGCGTGCATTTGTAGATTGGATCATCTACAACATGAACGAAAAAGCCGACTTCAACAGCAGTGTGGTTGTAGTACAGCCTATTGACAAAGGTATGGTGGATATGTTGAACGCACAGGACGACCTCTATCACGTAAACCTGCAGGGACTGGACAAAGGAGAGGTGGTTAATACCCTGACTCTGATCGACGTGATCAGCCGTGCACTCAATCCTTATTCACAGAATGAAGAATTCATGGCGCTGGCTGATCAGCCGGAAATGCGTTTCGTAATCTCAAATACCACAGAGGCTGGTATTGCGTTTGATCCTTCCTGCAAACTGGAAGATGCTCCTGCTTCTTCTTATCCTGGCAAACTGACTCAGTTGTTGTATCGTCGTTTCAAGACTTTCAACGGCGACAAGACAAAAGGTCTGATCATCTTCCCTTGCGAACTGATCTTCCTGAATGGTCATAAACTGAAAGAAACGATTTACCAGTACATCGACCTGTGGAACCTGGGTGAGGAATTCAAAACATGGTTCGAAGAGGCTTGCGGTGTATATGCTACACTGGTAGACCGTATTGTTCCCGGCTTCCCACGCAAAGATATCGACGCGATCAAAGAAAAGATCCAATACGATGACAATCTGGTGGTACAGGCAGAGATCTTCCACCTGTGGGTGATCGAAGCTCCACAGGAGATTGCCAAAGAATTCCCGGCGGATAAAGCAGGCCTGAATGTTCTTTTTGTTCCTTCGGAAGCTCCTTACCACGAACGCAAGGTGACTCTGCTGAATGGCCCTCACACTGTATTGTCTCCGGTTGCTTATCTGTCTGGGATCAATATTGTACGTGATGCCTGTCAGGATGAGGTAGTAGGCAAGTACATCCACAAAGTAATGTTTGATGAATTGATGGAAACACTGAACCTGCCGAAAGATGAACTGACACAGTTTGCAAATGATGTATTGGAACGTTTCAACAATCCGTTTGTAGAACATGCAGTAACCAGCATCATGCTCAACTCTTTCCCAAAATACGAAACCCGTGACCTGCCCGGTTTGAAAACTTACCTGCAACGCAAGGGAGAATTACCCAAAGGACTTGTTCTGGGATTGGCAGGTATCATCACGTATTACAAAGGTGGTACAAGAGCAGACGGAGCAGAAATTGTTCCTAACGATGCTCCTGAGATCATGAACCTGCTCAAAGACCTGTGGGCTACCGGAGATACTCAGAAAGTAGCAGAAGGTGTACTGGCTGCCGACTTTATCTGGAACGAAGATCTGAACCAGATCCCGGGCCTGACCGACGCAGTGAAAGGATACCTGGACTCTATTCAGGAAAAAGGTATGCTGGAAACAGTAAAATCTATCCTCTGATCCTGAAATCCATATATAAAACAGGCTGTCATTGCGGAAATGACAGCCTGTTCTTTTCATATATACATAATTCTTTATTTCAGATACTTTTTCAGGGTCGCTGCAGTTACAGTAATGAGTGTACGGGTAGGAGGAAGAGTCGCAAAACCATTCAATAATCCCCAGTCGTGAGTAACACCGTCATAACGCAATGTGGTTACCTCTACTCCCGCCTGATCCAGTTTCTCACCCAGAGCTTCGCCTTCGTCACGTAAGATGTCATTCTCAGCTACCTGTATCAGAGTAGGAGGAAGCCCTCTCAACTGTTCCAGAGAAGCACGTACCGGAGATACAAGAATATTGTCCCTGTCTGCTGGAGAACTGATGTAGTTGTCATACATCCATGTCATCAGAGAAGAGGTAAGAAAACGTTGTGAACCATATTCTTTCCATGAATCATAATTCATATGAGCATCTGTCACTGGCCACATCAGGATCTGACATTTGATTTCGGGACCATTCTTCTCTTTAGCCTGCAGAGTGGTTGCCATAGTCATATTACCACCTACGCTATTTCCTACCACAGCCATTCGTTTGCTATCTACATTGATCTCATTTCCATTTTCAGCTACCCATTTGGTCGCTGCATAAATCTCGTTGGTAGCCACCGGAAAACGAGCCTCGGGAGAAGGTGTATAATTTACAAATACACATGCATATCCGGACTCAACCACGATATCACGAACCAGACGTCTGTGAGTCGGATAATCACCCAATACCCAACCACCACCGTGAATGAAGATAAATACGGGTAGTTGCCCTGTTACCCCTGCCGGACGTACCAGATTTAATTTGATGCGCATACCGTCTGTATCGATCCATTTCTCAGATTCATCTATTCCGGATAGATCTACTTTGACAGCATTCTGTGCATTTGTCAATACATCCCTGGCTCCTTTGGGACCTAAAGACTCAACGGGTGTACTACTTGCATTCAAGACTTTCAGATAAGCTTTTGTTCCTTCACTTAAATGAGGATCATTCAAATAGTCAGGAGCCTGTTGTACCTGAGCCATAATCTGAACCGAGAAAAGCATACTTACCACTATCAGTGGCAAAAATAAGAACTTCTTCATAATTGATCTGTGTTAAATAAAAATACTACTTTCATTTAACAGAGAGACAGAAGATTTGTTTAGAAGAAAATACTATATGGGCACATTAAAGCTTGAAATTCCATTTTAGTAACTGTTTGAATTTTGCTCATTTCTTTATTTTTTAGACGCAAAGTATTGCGTCTCTACATCGTTTGTGTTTTCTTTTGAATATGATTTACTTGTTTTGAAAAATGATATACTTGTAGAGACGCAATACTTTGCGTCTCAGATAAAGAAATGAGTAAAATTCGATCAGTTACTTAGGACAAAACACTCTTTTTTAGTTATCTGATATCTAAAGAGTTTTCATCACCTGAACAGTAAGATCCCGATAGAACCGATTATACTGTTCCTCAGATAAGGCTACAGGAAAAGTGATCACTTCCAATGAATGTCCTTCATATTCCCGGCGATAGGGAGGA
>DALZBD010000084.1:0-9907 GCA_031977515.1 Bacteroides sp.
GGTACTTCTGTAGGTTCAGCTCAGCGGATGAGAGAGGTAGCCAAATTGATTACCGATGGGGAGAAGAATATTGTGGTGCTGTCTGCTATGTCGGGCACAACAAACGCATTGGTAGAGATCTCGGACTATCTGTATAAGAAGAATCCGGAGGGTGCCAACGAGATCATCAACAGACTGGAAAATACCTACCGGAAACATGTGGAAGAATTGTATGAGACAGCTGAATATAAACAGAAAGTCCTGGAGGTAATCCGTTCCAACTTCGACTATATACGTGCGTATACCAAAGATCTGTTTACTCTGTTCGAAGAGAAAGTTGTTCTGGCACAGGGAGAGTTGATCTCTACTACCATGATGAACTATTACCTGCAGGAATGCGGAGTGAAGTCTGTCCTGTTGCCCGCACTTGAGTTTATGCGTACCGACAAGAATGCCGAGCCCGATCCGGTATACATCAAAGAGAAACTGCTTGCGCAACTGGAACTTCATCCGGATGCCGAGATCTATATTACACAGGGTTTTATCTGCCGCAATGCATACGGAGAGATCGATAATCTGCAGCGTGGAGGCAGCGACTATACTGCTTCCCTGATCGGAGCTGCCATGAATGCTTCGGAAATACAGATCTGGACAGACATCGACGGTATGCACAACAACGATCCGCGTATTGTGGAGAAAACCTCTCCGGTACGTCAGCTTCACTTTGAAGAGGCTGCCGAACTTGCCTATTTCGGTGCGAAGATCCTGCATCCTACCTGTATACAGCCGGCGAAGTATGCCAATATCCCGGTGAGACTGCTCAATACGATGGATCCGACTGCTCCCGGAACGATCATTTCCAACGAGACGGAGAAGGGCAAGATCAAAGCAGTAGCTGCCAAGGAAAATATCACAGCCATTAAGATCAAATCGGGTCGTATGTTGCTGGCACATGGATTCCTGCGTAAAGTGTTTGAGATCTTTGAAAGCTATCAGACCTCTATCGATATGATCTGTACTTCGGAAGTGGGTGTTTCTGTAACAGTAGACAATACCAAACATCTCAACGAGATTGTTGATGATCTGAAGAAGTACGGAACAGTGACTGTAGACAGCAACATGTGTATCATTTGTGTGGCTGGTGACCTGGACTGGGAGAATATCGGTTTTGAGGCCAAAGCAGTAGAGGCATTACGCGATATTCCCGTACGTATGATCTCTTACGGAGGCAGCAACTACAACATTTCTATTCTTGTACGGGAAGAAGATAAAAAAGTAGCCCTGCAATCGTTGAGTAGGGTGCTGTTTAACGAAAATTGAAACAAACGCATACGAAGCGCTTTTATCAGAAATGAAAAAGCGCTTTTTTAAAACCAAAGAATAAAACATAAGATATGAAAGGTACATTTCCTGTAGATAAATTTCGGGAGTTGCAGACCCCATTTTATTATTACGATACAGATTTGTTGCGTGAGACGCTGGATATTGTAAAAAGCGAAGCCGCTAAATACGGCAATTACGCAGTGCATTATGCAGTCAAAGCCAATGCCAATCCCAAGGTGCTGGCAGTGATCCGTGACAGCGGTATGGGAGCCGACTGCGTCAGTGGCGGAGAGATCCGTGCCTGTATCGAAGCCGGCTTTCCTGCAGATAAAGTAGTCTTTGCCGGTGTGGGAAAGGCAGACTGGGAGATTGAACTCGGCCTGGACTACGATATATTCTGCTTCAACGTAGAGTCGATTCCCGAATTGGAGATCATCAACGAACTGGCTGCAGCCAAAGGAAAAGTAGCCAATGTGGCATTCCGTATCAATCCCGATGTAAGTGCCCATACGCATGCCAATATCAATACCGGAGCTGCAGAGACTAAATTCGGTATCAGTATGCAGGATATGGATCATGTGGTGGACGTGGCTTTGGAGATGAAAAACGTGAAGTTTATCGGACTTCATTTCCATATCGGTTCGCAGATCCTGGATATGGGCGACTTTGTGGCGCTTGCTCACCGTGTGAATGAGTTGCAGGATCTACTCGAAGCGCGCGGCATTTTCTGTGAGCACATCAACGTAGGGGGCGGACTGGGTATTGATTACGATCGTCCCAACGAGCAGCCCATACCAGAGTTCCAGAGCTATTTTGTGACGTATGCGGAACACCTGAAACTGCGCCCGGGACAAACCCTGCACTTCGAACTGGGACGTTCGATCGTAGGGCAATGTGGCAATCTGATCTCTAAAGTTCTGTATGTGAAACAGGGAACAAACAAACAGTTTGCTATCCTGGATGCCGGTATGACCGACCTGATCCGTCCGGCACTCTATCAGGCATATCATAAAATGGAGAATATAACCTCTGAAGCAGCCGTGGAGACGTATGATGTGGTAGGACCGATCTGCGAATCTTCCGATGTTTTCGGAAAAGAGGTGCAACTGAATCATGTGAAACGTGGAGATCTTATCGCTATGCGGTCTGCCGGTGCATACGGAGAGATCATGGCATCCGGCTACAACTGCCGGGAGTTGCCGAAGGGATATACTTCGGACGAATTGCTGTAGAAGAATTTACGCAGGTATCATAGCCTCTTGTGGAGGAGTCCCGAGCCTGGTAAAAGGTAGATTCCGAAGAGAATAATTTTATACTTTCCGAAACGAACAATGAAGAGATGTGGTTGTTCTAAGTTCAGTATCTAATAAACAAAAAATATTGAATTATGATGACTGAAAAATTACAAACCGCACTCAACGATCAGCTCAATGGAGAATTGTGGTCTTCCAATCTTTACCTTTCTATGGCTTTTCACATGGAGAAGGAGGGATACAACGGTCTCAGTTGCAAATTTAAAAAACTGGCACAGAAAGAGACCAACGATGCTTGCGAAATAGCCAGCTATCTGGCCAAAAAAGGTTGTGATGCCAAGATCGATAAGATCAATGTGGTACCCACTGATTGGGGCACCGCTCCGCAGGTTTGCGAACATCTCTATAAGCATACGGTGCACATGGCCAAGATGATTGATAAATTGCTGGATATTGCAGCAGAGGAAAAAGATCATGCCACACAGATATTCCTTGGAAAGTATGTAGCCTGCCAGATAGAAGAAGAGGCCATGGCGCATGACCTGTATAAGAAAGCCAAAAATGCCGGAGATGCCGGTCTGATGGTGATAGATGCACAGTTGCATCTGGCATACAAAGCCATGTGCAAATGCGCGGAGTGCAAAGCAGAACATAAAAAATAATAGAAACCTATTATATGCTCTCTTCTGGGTCGTGTACCCTTTCAGGAGATCAGAAACAATAGTTTTATTTTTATTAAATTTGAGAGAAAAGGAAAGGAGACTTCGGGATGGAGTCTCCTTTTTTTTATGAACTATCTGACACCCTTACAGGCCATGTCATTCAGTTAAAGAAAACTCCTATACCCTTGTATTCCCGTTCACGCTTAACTCCTCACTGACCAATGCATAATCCCTCCGAGGCGTAGGTCAGTGGTACAGCATAATGGTAACACAGAGAATTGTAGGAATTTTTTTTACTGAATGACATGGCCCTTGCAGGGTTACAGATACATTCATTTATCAGAGTTCTACACATAAAATAATGAATAATATTTCTTTCTGACTTTTACGCATTTAATCTTCTTTCTTTCCCTTTCCTTTCTCCATAGTACTCAGATAGATTTCCAGAGAACGTGTAGAAATCAGTATTTCATAGATAGAGACTCCCAGGGATGAGATAAGCAACAGAAGAGCTACTCCGAAAACAATCAGAGATGCTGCTTTCAATCCGATATAGATCAGGAACATGCTGATCACACAAAAGAAAAGACTGGATATGCCCAATATCTGCATGGTACGTGTTAGTGAAAGACGTTTTCTCAGATTCTCAATTTGTGCAACAGTGACGTCAGAAGGTTTCTCTATATACCGGTCGCGCAATGTACGTACCAGTTGTGCATAAGACAGAAACCGATTGGTATAAGCCAATAAGATAAGAGATACTGCAGAGAACAGAAATGTGGGTGTCGTCAGGTTGAAATCTTCCATATTATATCTTAATATTTTTTCTAATACGTATATGATACAAATCACTTGCAAGTACTGCTCCGCGAGGGCGAACTGTTTATATCTATGGAGAAAAGGGAACTTTCCTTTAACGAAAGGAATCTATTTTTACAATAATACCAACAAAAGCCCCATGGATATTTCTGAAAGCATCCATGAAGCTTATATCTCCTTGCATATTGGGCTTATTTCAATACCCCCAGTTCTTTGCCTACCTTGATAAATGCTTCGATGCACCGATCCAGATGCTCCCTCTCATGTCCGGCAGAGAGTTGTACGCGGATGCGGGCTTCCCCTTTCGGCACTACCGGATAGTAGAATCCTGTCACATAGATTCCTTCCTGTTGCAAGCGTGCTGCATAATCCTGAGAGAGACGGGCATCGTATAGCATCACTGCACAGATCGCGCTCTGAGTCGGTTTGATATCAAACCCTGCTTCCAGCATCTTCTCACGGAAGTACTGTACATTTTCTACCAGACGGTCGTGGAGTTCATCGCTCTCTTTCAGCATCCGGAATACTTCCAGGCTGGCACCGATCACTGCCGGAGCTACGGAATTGGAAAACAGGTAGGGGCGACTGCGCTGGCGGAGAAGATCTATGATCTCTTGACGACCGGTAGTGAAACCACCCATAGCGCCTCCGAAGGCTTTTCCTAAAGTCCCGGTATAGATATCTACCCGTTCGTAGGTATGGAACAATTCACTTACTCCACGTCCGGTAGGACCTACCACACCTGCAGAGTGGGATTCGTCGACCATCACCAATGCATTGTATTTCTCTGCCAGGTCGCATATCTTATCCATGGGCGCAACATTTCCGTCCATAGAAAAGACTCCGTCTGTAACGACAATGCGGAAGCGTTGCGCCTGAGCCTCCTGGAGGCAGCGTTCCAGATCTTTCATATTCGCATTGGCATAGCGATATCGTTTGGCTTTGCAGAGACGTACACCATCGATGATGGAAGCATGATTCAGTGAATCGGAAATAATGGCATCTTCTTCGGTAAAGAGAGGCTCGAATATGCCTCCATTGGCATCGAAGCAGGCTGCATATAAAATAGTATCTTCTGTGTGGAAGTAGTCAGCGATAGAGGCCTCCAGCTCTTTGTGGATATCCTGCGTTCCACAGATAAACCGGACAGAAGACATGCCGTATCCGCGCTGGTCCATGACAGCTTTTGCTGCAGCAATAAGTCTGGGATGATTGGAAAGTCCCAGGTAGTTGTTGGCACAGAAATTCAGTACCTCTTTCCCATTGACTGTGATCACAGCCTGTTGCGGGCTTTCGATCAATCTTTCTTCTTTGTAGAGCCCGGCCTCCCGGATCTCGGTGAGCGTCTGGCTCAGGTGTTCTTTCATTTTCCCGTACATGGTGGTAAGGTTTTTAGTTACCTGACAAAGGACACCATTTTCTGTGAATAAACCATATCTTTTTGGTATAAAAATGAAAAAAAAGTGCTTACTTTGTGCTGCTAACCAGCCAGAAGGAATTTGTTCTCCCGGAGTATGGAGAACTTTTTGATAGATATAGCTCCCGGATAGACCAACGGAGAAATGAACTGTTTCCTGAATTCTGTTATATCGTAAAGGCCGATGATCCGCAGGTAGATACATTGCCTGTCGGTCGTTGCCAGATTGTGAGGGGAATAACTGTTCTTTTCTGTGTGGAAACACCGGGTATACCAGAAAATAGCTGCAAAGAGGGAATAAAACGGCTGTATGCCGGATATAAAATGAGAATATTAATTGTTACTGTTTTAATAGGTTTGTTCTGTTTCTCCTGTTCGAATCAGAAGGCACAACAGCCGGCTTCTCAGGATGTGGAGATTGTAACTGATACCATAGGTCCTGAAGATGAAATGTGGCCGGAAGAAGAGAGGGAGGAGGTTGGGGAGGAGGCCGCCGACGGGCATTTCTTCGATTTTATATACGCATTTGCCACAGATAGTATGTTTCAACGAAGCCGCATTGTCTTTCCTTTGCCTTATTATCATCTGGACCAGGCGTTGCGCATAGAGGCGGCTGATTGGGAAGTTGATCCGCTTTTTTTCGATCAGTTGTATTATACGCTGTTGTTTGACCACGAAGAAGAGATGGAACTGGCAGAGGATGAGGAAGAACAGACTTCGGTGCAGGTGGAGTGGTGGTTGCTGGAATCCCGGCAGGTCAAACGCTATTATTTTGAGCGAAAAGAGGGAATCTGGATCCTGGAAGCCATCAATGTCCGTCCGGTAGAGGAGGATACCAGAGAGAATTTCGGAGATTTCTTTGTCCGGTTTGCTACGGATAGTGTTTTTCAGAGTCAGCGCATTCGCCAGCCCCTTACATTTGTTACCGCAGATCCGGATGATGATTTTTCTATTCTGGAAACTACCCTGGATCCGGATCAGTGGTTTGCTTTTAGACCTCCCTTGCCTACTCAACGGTTGTCGAATATCAATTACGGACAGCACAATGAAGACCGGTCGGCAACAAAGATCGTGGCGTTGAAAGGGATAGGGAACGGATTTTCCAATATCCTTTATTTCAAACGCAGGCGAGGGGAGTGGGAATTGTATAAGTTTGAAGATGCAAGTATGTAGAGAGATTTACGATTTACGATTGGAATTAGTTACTGATATATAGTATATTACTAAATCTACAGTTGAGAATACAAGAATTCAGGTCATGATCAGAGAAAATTATTCATTGCTTTCATATAATACATTCGGTATTGAGGCTGTCGCCCGTAAGTTCGTTGAATATACCACAGAGGAGGAACTCATTTGCTTTTTGAAGGCAGGTGAGATCGGTATGCCATATGTCCATATCGGTGGAGGCAGTAACCTGCTTTTTACAGAAAACTATTATCCGGGTACGATCCTTCATTCCTGTATAGAAGGTATTGAACTGGTGGGGGAGACAGAAACTGATGTGCGGATACAGGTAGGAGCAGGCGTTGTTTGGGACGATCTGGTGGCTTATTGTGTGGAGCGTGGCTGGTACGGTGCCGAAAACCTTTCGCATATTCCCGGGGAAGTAGGAGCCAGTGCCATTCAGAATATCGGTGCATACGGAGTGGAAGCGAAAGACCTGATAGAAAAAGTGGAGACTGTGAACATTCGTGGAGAGAAAACGGTTTTCTCCGCAGGCGAATGTGACTATGCTTATCGAAATAGTATATTTAAAAGGACAGATAAGAAAGATCTGTTTGTAACGTATGTCACCTATCGGCTGGGAAAACAGGAACACTACACACTGGAATATGGAAATATCCGGCAGGAACTTACCCGATATCCGCAGGTAACGTTGCAGAATGTGCGTAAAGCAGTGATAGCCATACGTGAGAATAAACTTCCTGACCCAAAGATCTGGGGCAATGGCGGTAGCTTTTTTATGAACCCTGTAGTTTGCCGGGAAAAATTTGAGAAGATATATACCCAATATCCTGATATGCCGTTCTACGAGGTCGGTACAGACACGATCAAGATCCCGGCAGGGTGGATGATCGAACAGTGTGGATGGAAAGGCAGAAGCTTAGGGGCAGCAGGCGTATATGAAAAACAGGCGCTGGTGCTTGTAAACCTTGGGGGAGCTACAGGAAAAGATGTGATCCACCTTTCGGATGCTATACGCGCATCTGTGTATCAGACCTTTGGTATAGATCTTCATCCGGAGGTCTGTATGATAGGAACTGTATGAGAAAAGGATAAAAGAAGAATATTTCAATGAAAGTTACTATATTAGGTAGCGGTACTTCGACGGGAGTGCCCGAGATAGGTTGCAGGTGTGACGTCTGCCTGTCTGCTGATCCGCGTGACAGGCGGTTGCGTACTTCCGCGCTGGTCGAGACAGAGGATGCCAGGATACTTATCGATTGCGGACCCGATTTCCGGCAACAAATGCTTTCGGTGTTTTTTGACAGACTCGATGCTGTACTGATCACACATGAGCACTACGATCATGTGGGAGGGCTGGATGATCTGCGTCCTTTCTGCCGCTTTGGAGAAGTGTCCGTCTATACAGAACCTGTTACAGCCAGCCGGCTGCGTGAGCGTCTTCCTTATTGTTTTGCAGAGCATCGGTATCCCGGTGTACCTGCTATTCACTTACAGGATATAGAAGTCAACAAACCGTTTGATGTAAAGGATACCCAGGTATTGCCGTTGCGTGTGATGCATGGGAAATTGCCTATTGTCGGGTATCGGATCGGATCAATGGCCTATCTGACCGATATGTCTTCCGTATCCGAAGAAACCCTTTTGCAACTGGAAGGATTGGATTTGCTTGTGATCAATGCCCTGCGTCTTTCTCCTCATGTGACTCATCAGAATCTCGAGGAAGCTTTGGAAAGGGCCGAACGCATTGGGGCCAGAGAGTCCTGGTTTATCCACATGAGCCATCAGATAGGCCTTCATGCGGACCGGGAAAAAGAGCTCCCGCCACATATTCATCTGGCTTATGATGGGGTTGAAATTGTGGTGAAAAATAAGTGAAAATAATTTTTAAGCTCAAACAGGAAGGTTTCTATAGTCCAAAGGAAGAAAATGCGGCTTCGGAGCAGTGAATTCTCGCTCTTCTGCATCTTGTCTTTTGTGTACTGATAAATTAAATGTCCTGATATCTGATTTTTATATAGTCGTGAACGAAAGTTTATTTATCTCAAATTTTGTTTTTTTAGTAAAAGGTGCTACTTTTGTTCTTTTCGAGAAAAGGGTATACCATGAAGTTGCACGTTTGGGTTAAAATAGTACTTTCCGCATTGGTCATCTTATTCTGTATAGGGATAGGACTTTATTCTTATAAACGTCTGTCCGCTGTAGAAAAGACCGAAAACTTTGATCTGTATGAATTGGTTCCCACAAATTCGACCGCAGTTCTGGAGACAGATAATATGGTTGGATTTATTCAGGAGGTGAATGAACTGAGTTGTAGCAAAAATGATCATTTCCTTTACATTTCCCAACTGTTCTCTTATCTGAAGATGCATCTTCATACGCTGATCGAAGAGACCCCTCACGGGTTGAGTAAACAGATGAATAAGTTACTGATCAGTTTCCATGCCCCTGACAATGACAGGAATCAGGTTCTTTACTGTACATTGGGCAATGGTGATTACGAACTGGTAGAAAGGTTTATCAAGAAATATTGCATCAGTACGTTCCCTTCCAAGATATTTGATTACAAGGGAGAGGAGATCCGTATCTATCCGATGCCCGACGATAATTTTCTGGCTTGCTATTTCACTCCGCAATTTATTGCTGTGAGTTATCAGAAAAAACTGATAGAAGATGTCATCGACGCGCGTTTGTCAGGAGAATCCCTGATGAATGATGAGACTTTTGGCAGGGTACATGCAGGCAGGAAGGCAAATATCTCTGCTACGGTCTATGTGCGCATGCAATCGGTGGATCTGGGGAAGGCCACGGATGGTATTCCTTCGCAAACCCAGTTGGCAGGGTGGACTGAGTTTGATATGAAGATGAACGGAGATGCGATCTATTTTTCCGGTATCAGTCATGAGGGTGATAGTACGGCGGTGAGTTTTGTCAATACCCTACAGAAACAGGAGCCTGTAGAGGGCTTTCCCGGAGATATTTTGCCGGCTTCTACTTTCTTTTTCAATAAGTGGGCACTTTCCGACCTGTCTTCTATGTTTCTGTTTACTTCTTCCCATGAATATGCTACAGCTACCTACTCCGATTATATCAAAGAGAGAGATGAAGAGATGATGGATTTTTTTGTGGAATATGCAGGAGGAAATCTGGTCACCTCTCTTTTTCATCCGGCCGATACCTTGGAACAGTTGTGTGCTGTGATGAGTTTTCCGGTACGGAATGTGACTCAGGCAGAACGGCGGCTTCGTAATCTGATACAGACCACA
>DALZBD010000084.1:9917-11018 GCA_031977515.1 Bacteroides sp.
AGATACCTCACAACCTCTTCCTGGCCGGTCTTATTATAATTCCATGGGATGGACCTATACGTTTTATCCGTTGCCCCGGAATACGCTCTTTACTCAATTGACCGGGATCACCGAATCGGCACTGTATACATATACCACCTTCTATAAGGGGCGGTTGCTCATTGCTCCGGATACAGAAAGCCTCTCGTCCTACATTCATTATTTGGACCGGGGAGAGATCCTGGAGGATACAGCTGCTTATGAAGAAGGTATTTCCAGCCTTTCCACTACCTATAGCTTTATGCAGATGGTCGATTTCGGAGATATATTTGAACAGCCCGAAAACTATGTGCGGCTGGTACCAAATTTCTTTTTCCGGAATCAGGAATTTTTCCGCCATTTCATTCTGGCCACTCAATTTGCCTGTTCCGATGGCTTCGTATATCCGAATATTGTCCTGATCTACAAAGGAAAGTGAGTCTATTTACGATTGATTCCTTCAACCGAATCATTAGTTGATTGGTATATATAGGATGTTGTCATGGGAATTGCATAGGGACATCTTTATGACAAAGTAGAAAATAAACCAATCTTTGGGACTGATACACTTGTAGAGACGCAATACCTTGCGTCTCATATATAACGGTTCAGTATTCATCTGGAGGGGACTTGTGGTCTCCAACTCTCTGTTATAAGGAGTTTTATTCCGTTAGATGCCGCTTTTTATTAGAAAAATGTGAATCTGGGGGACTGTAAGTCCTGATAGAATAAACAGCAGGAGTACAACTCCTGCTGGACGAAAAGGAGTAACTCCCGCCAGACAAGTGGACGAGATGCTGATAGCTATTACTTTAAATTCATATAAAATCTTTCAACTCATAGTGACTATGTCCCTTTGTGCAACATGCATATCAGAAAAGTCTGGTAAAAAGCGGAATAAATAAAAAAACGGTTCTGACTAAAAATAGCCAGAACCGCTTCCTGATAAATATCTTTGCTTAGAAAGGCAGATCGTCCTTTACATCTCCGGGAATAAATTCCGGAGCTGAGGCAGCCGGGGGAGGAATACCGGGGCCTCCCTCGAAAGGTGCAGCGGCTACACGTTCTACTTTCCATACACGT
>DALZBD010000085.1:0-10950 GCA_031977515.1 Bacteroides sp.
AGAAGCAGAAGGAAAGAAGCCCCACTTATTATTTTTTCCGATTTTCGAAGAACCATCTCCCCTTGCATTCAACGTCAGGATATATCTCCTGTCAAACACATAATTGACGCGCCCCATAAAAGAGACCAGTGCCGGTGCTTCATAATAAGATCCCGTACCTTCCCACAAACGAAGGGCTCCCGCCTGCAGGTTATGATATCCGAATTGATCTGTAGAGAAATTGGTCACCGTGGTAAAGAACCCACTTTTTCTCTCTTTCTGAACTTCAGCCAGACCCAACACATCCAGATAATGTACGCCTATATTATTCTTAAAGTTCAATACGACATTTCCCATCAGGGATTCACCCTTCTTCAATCCCCGATAGGCCTGTCCATGTCCCCACACCGAAGTAGGCAGATACTGCGAAGTCTCCACTGTATTATAGGTATATGATCCAAAGGCAGACAGTTTAAGCTGATCGGTGAGAAACCAGTTCATTTTCGCATGCACATTGATATGTGCATTGTCTTCGTCGTCATCCACTTCCAACCATGCCAGAGGATTGGTGATCTGACTGGCATACGGGATCTGATCCCAGGACCCGGTCTCTTTATTTTTATGATTGGGAAAAGTAGGATTGAACGTTGCAGCCGAATAGAATGTTTTCTGAAAGTCAAACAGATAATTGTTCTTTAATAAAGAGCCAAACATACCCAGATCAAGCGTCAGCCTATTCGACAGAGCCGTTTGTCGCAGATCTATTTTGGTGGTAAAGCTACGTGATTTGTTGTTTCTGACCACCCCTTCCTGATCCTGAAAGCCTAAAGACAGGCGATAATTTGAGGTCTCCGATCCGCTGCTTATGGCCAGATGATGAGTATGGGTAAGCCCCACATCTGTCATCTCCTGGATGAAGTCTGTATCATTCCCTGAATCCAGGAATACCAGGTTGCGTTCTTTGGCCAACTGCCGGTACTCATTCCCCGTCAGCATCCTGAGCTTCCCCGCAATATGTTCGACACTTACACTTCCGAAATAACTGACATTCAGAGGTTGATGACTTCCTTTCCTTGTGGTCACCTCTATAACTCCGGATGCTCCCCTCGACCCGTACTGAGCAGTTTCCGAAGCATCCTTCAGTATAGTAAACCTCTCTATATCGGTCGGATAAATACTATTCAGGAGGTTCATATTACCAAACACACCATCAATAATAATAAGAGGATCATTGCCTCCTGTCAGTGAAGTAGTACCGCGGATGCGAACAGAAGAAAGTGTGGCAGGACCATTATTGGAAGGTGTAATATGTACTCCTGCAACGCGCCCCCTTATGGCATCTAAGGGAGATATCAGCAAGCCATTATTCATGCCGGCTCTTTCGATCTTGTCAACAGCACCTGAAACTGTCGCCTGGCTACCCGTGGCATACCCGATGACCATTACATCATCAAGATTGATAACCGAGTCTCTCAGGAGCGTTTGTGACTGAGCAACTCTACAAACGGAAAAGGACAAACAGACAAAAAAAAGTCCCACATAGTTACGTTTCTTCATAAAGGTCGTGTTTAGGTCTGATTGATTAAGGTTTGATTCTCTAAATATAATAATAAAAACTATTATAGCTACTTTTTATATGAAGTTTTTCAGAAAAACATGTTATAAATCATATAGATACACTATTTTTCACCCATTATTTCATTTCCCGGGAAATGAAAGATAACCTGCGTCCGGTTTTATAAAACAGGAATTGTTCAGTTAATGAACATACTGTCCGGTATCGCACACTTCAAGATCAATCTACATAACTAATAATCAATAAATTAATTCTAAGGTATAAAATTTGTACTGATACAAACCAGAATTAATTAATTGTGCATCACAAATAATATAGAATCTTAATATACATATCTGAAATGAAAAAGAAAGTCTTGTCAGTAATTATCCTTTGTACGTTAACCTGTCTCATACACGCACAAAACATCCGTCTCCGTGGTACCATCACAGAGGTGGGTCAGAGTCAACCCATTCCCTATGCCAATATTGTACTACAGCTACAAGACTCTACGTTTGTGAGCGGAACTACTTCAGACACCAAAGGGGAGTTTGTCCTGAACCGTGTCCGGGAAGGAAACTACCACTTGCTGATTTCATGCACGGGTTATGAATCTACACTGATCGTACTCGACAACCTGAGTAAGAACTTAGAAATAGGAACGATAGAACTGGCAGAGAACAGTCAGCTTCTGGACGAGGTCACAATCTCTGCCAATCGTGTAGTGACACGGATCGACCGCCAGATCATCCTGCCTTCCCATGCCCAGGTACAAGCGGCTAATACCGGTTACGAACTACTCGGTCGGATGATGATCCCCGGACTACGCATCGACGAAGTACAGAATTCGATCTCTTCGGTAGACGGAGGCAGCGTACAGGTACGCATCAATGACATCAAGGTAAGCACAGCCGAAGTACTTGCACTGCGCCCCAATGAAGTGGTACGTGTGGAATACATTGATAATCCGGGTATCCGGTATGCCGATGAGGGCATAGAAGCTGTGATCAACTTCATTGTCAAAAGACAAAGTTCGGGAGTAAGCGGAGGAGTAAATCTCAACAACGCTTTCACTACAGGTATGGGTAACGACAATATCTACCTGAAAGCAAACTACAACCGTTCGGAGTTTGGACTCAATTACTACATGAGCTACCGGGAATACAGCCAACGCAAGGTAGACCAGGATCAGCAATTCCTGCTAGCCGACGGCAGCATACGCCACCGGGAGTGTGAGGGGATCAACACTCCTTTCAACTACACTTCTCAGGATGTGGAGGTCTCTTACAATTTTACCGAACCGGACAAGCATGTATTCAATGCCGTGATGCGGGGCAGTTTCTACAACAGTCAGAAGCGGGGATTCAGACAAACCGTATACGAGACCGGCATGGAGGATCTGACCACTTTCCAGGACCCTAAAAACAAAACTTATACACCTGCGCTCGACCTTTATTACCAGGCCACTCTTCCCAGAAAACAGTGGCTGGCTGTCAACCTGGTAGGAACTCATATCATTGACGACTACAAACACAACTACATCGAGTATTCGGGAGAAACCTCTATCCCCGGATCGGAATACAGATACGCCACAGACGGAAAGAAGTACTCCCTGATCGGAGAAGGTATCTATGACAAGGAGTTCAGCAAACTGAAGTTTACTTCCGGTATACAGTTCACACAAAGTTATACACGCAATACCTACACCGGAGATACAGAAGCACTCACTGCCATGCACAATTCCAATCTGTATCTGTATGCACAGATACAGGGAAAGATCCGGGAATTGGATTATTCACTCGGCATGGGTGGTAGTCGGCAGACTTTCGACCAGGACGACAAGGGATATACTTACTATACATTCCGCCCCATGGTCAGCGTGTCTCACCCTCTCTGGGAAAAAGCCAGCCTGAGATATACGTTCCGTATTACTCCGGCGTTGCCTTCGCTCTCCAACCTGAGCGGCATACGCCAGCAGGCCAATGAGATCGAAGTGAATGTAGGCAATCCGGATCTGAATCCTTACCGCAGCCAGATCCACCAGTTGCAACTCAACTACCAACTCTCCAGACTCACCATGCGTTTTGGCGGACTGTACAACTACCGGAAAAATCCGATTATGGGTGAAGTACATAGAGTGGATTATACAGACGGAAACTACCTGTTCGAATACCATGTCAACAATCAGCGCAGCCTTTCCCAATTCAACGGAAACGGATACCTGCAATACCAGGTGATCCCGGATATACTTTCTCTCTCTACATACGTTGCATTCAACCGGTATATCAGTAAAGGAAATAATTATAGCCATTACTATTCCACCTGGTTTTTCAACAGTGCGATCAACTTCACTATGGGGGATTGGAGCGCCTCTGCTTATCTGGGCAATCGCTACAACAGCCTGTTCGGAGAAAATATCAATTATGGAGAAGCATCCAGTGGCTTCAATGTCAACTACAGGATCAAAAACATTCGCCTGGGAGCAGGTATGTGGTATCCATTCCAGGCGCGTGGTTGGGTAGGAAGAGGCAAAAGGATCTCGGAACTGGCGCAACAAAGCAGCACAACGTATATTCGTGACAACGGGAATATGGTGACTCTCTCCTTCTCCTGGAATTTCAATTACGGACGGAAATATCAGGCCGGACGGAAAACGCTGAACAATGCGGATTATGATTCGGGAGTTGTGAAGTAACAGACGAAGAAAGGGTATATCAAAAGGCCAGATATTCTTTGATTTAGTTACAGATTGTTAGCGCGTGCGCCAGCTGAAAGCCCTAAGGGCTTAAATATGAATAACCCCCAGTGAAGCTTCACTAAGTGAAGCGACTGGGGGTAAACAGTGGATTTTTCCTTTCAACCCCGAAGCGGGTTGAATAAATGTAATTCAACACCTTCGGAGTTGAAAAGTATGTGATTTCGACTGCCCCCAGTCGCTCGCTGTGCGTCGCTTCACTGGGGGTTATTCATATTCAACACCTTTGGTGTTGTAACTTACAATAACTTTATCAAAGTCAAAGGGGACTTAGGATACACCCTCCTTCCCTTCTCAGAAATACCTTCTTATTTCAACAAAGATTCCGGATCCAGATAATCCGCTTCGATATCCTTGAAATAACGATACGTTCCCACTTTCAGTTCGTTAGTCGCGGCATCGTCACAAACGATAATTCCTTTTTCGTGCAATTGCAATGCGCTGATGGTCCACATCTGGTTGATAGAACCCTCTACCGCGTGGTACAAAGCACGTGCTTTGCCATGGCCGTTCACAATGATCATTACCTCACGGGCCGACAATACAGTACCTACTCCTACCGTCAGCGCGGTTTTAGGTACTTTATTCACATCATTGTCGAAAAAGCGTGAATTGGCAATGATTGTATCTGTGGTCAGAGTCTTCTGACGGGTACGTGAAGCCAGAGAAGATCCCGGCTCATTGAAAGCAATGTGTCCGTCAGGACCAATGCCACCCATAAAAAGATCTATTCCGCCATACGATTTGATCTTCTCCTCATAGCGTGTACATTCCGCGTTCAGATCCGCAGCATTTCCATCCAGCAAGTTGGTGTTTTCCGGTTTGATATCAATGTGACCGAAAAAGTTGTTCCACATAAATGAATAATAGCTTTCGGGATGATCTTGTGGCAATCCGACATACTCATCCATATTGAAAGTAACTACATTTGCAAAAGACACGAGTCCTTTCTTATTCAGCTCTATCAACTCCTTGTACATTCCCAGGGGAGAAGAACCGGTCGGACATCCCAAGACAAACGGTTTTTCCGCTGTCGGATTAGCTGCTTTGATCTTAGCAGCCACATAGTGAGCTGCCCACTTGGAAACGGACGCGTAGTCCGGTTGGATAATTAATCGCATGTTTGATAGTTTTTTATCAGGTTAATAAATCGGGGGTATTTTATAACTGTTTTTAAGTTACAGCTGTTCTTAATTTCTGTCTTTCTTCAATCTCTCCGCCATGGCATGCGCAAGATTGGCACATTGTGCATAAGTTATGTCTTTCATCGACTGTTTCATCTCTATGGGATCACCCACTACTTCATATTTACTTTTTTCGGCAAACTCTCCCATCTTTTTCACCGCGGTACCTGCCCAACAATACGAGCCGAACATTCCCAGATACCGGCCCTTGACCTCACGCAGCAACAACTTGGAGAGAAAATTTTCCATAGCCGGATAGAGTTGACTACTGTAGGTGGGCGCACCAATAATCAATCCTTTGTATTTGAATACATCAGAAATAATATAAGAATGATTGGTACGGCTTACATCGTGCATCACAATATTTTTAATACCCTGAGCAGAAAGTTCCGACGCAATCTCTTCGGCCATCTGTTCCGTATTGCCATACATCGTCGCATAAGCGATAACGACTCCTTCTTCTGCTTCGTAACGACTGAGACGATCATATATATCGACAACTTTAGGTACCTGCTCTGTCCACACAGGACCATGTGTCGAACAGATCACAGAAATGGGAAGATCCGCCAGTTTCTGAAGAGCCTTCTGCACCGGACCGCCATATTTACCGACAATATTGGAGTAATACCGTACCATCTCGTCCCAGTAACGATCCGTATTGATACGACTGTCCAGAAAACCACCATCCAGAGCACCAAAACATCCGAATCCGTCTCCCGCAAAAAGAATACCGTTGTTCTTTTCGAAAGTCATCATCGTCTCCGGCCAGTGTACCATAGGAGTGAGATAGAACTTCAGAAAATGCTTGCCCAAAGCGAGAAAATCTCCGTCTTTCACCATATACTGTTCGCCGGTCACTCCGTAAAATCCTTCTATCATGGAGAACGTCTGTTTGTTCCCAACGATCACAATATCTGGATAATAATGTTTGATCAGACGGATCGACCCTGAATGATCGGGTTCCATGTGATTAATGATCAGATAATTGACCTTGCGATCTCCGATAATATTACGTATCTTACGAAGATATATCTCAAAATAACAAACATCCACTGTATCGATCAGGGCGATCATTTCATCATCGATCAGATAAGAGTTGTAAGACACTCCATAAGGAAGAGGCCACATCCCTTCAAACAAATCTTTATGACGATCATTCACCCCAACATAATGTACGTTTCCCTTAATTATAGATTTTTTCTCCATCCTGATTCAGTTTACCTGACAAAAGTCAATTTAAATAGTCCGACAAAAATAGTTATTTTTTTCCGAAGAGTATTTGCGAATCCATACTGAATTCCATATCCGATTATTTTTTCAGGTATTTAACATAACAACATTCCAAATGTTTCAGATATTCAGTTTCCACTCAAACAATACATACCCCCAGGCTATTATCCGAGTTAGAGAATAGCAGTCATAAAACTACACATAATCATTCCGGGACATAATATTTTCCCTGGTAGGTTTCTCTCGCCTGCATACGCTTACGAAGCTTCGCCACAAATTCATAATTCTTCAATCCCCAATCCGGAGCGATCAGCAAAGCCGCCGGTGACTGAGAAACAAAACGCTCCAGCACCAGGTCGGGACGCAACCGTTCTATATAATCGATCACCACCTCGATATATTCATCCAGAGCAAACAGATGAAAATCTCCGGGGATAGTCTCAAACTCCTTTTCCATACGGGTACCACGGATCAGCTGCAACTGATGGATTTTGAGAGTGGTCAACGGCAAACGGGAAATATCCACAGCCTGCTGAGCAATGCTTTCCCGCGTTTCTCCGGGCAGGCCCAGGATCACATGACCGCCTGTGGGGATACCTCTTGCCACAGTCCGCTCCACAGCATCACAGGTATCGGCAAATGAATGTCCGCGGTTGATGCGCTGCAAAGTCTCGTCAGAAGTACTCTCTATCCCATATTCTACCAGTAAAAAATGGGTTCGGTTGATCTCCTCCAGATAATCCAGCAAAGTGTCCGGCATACAATCCGGACGGGTACCAATCACCAACCCCACCACATCTTCCACCGCCAGAGCCTCCTCATATTTCCGACAGAGAATTTCCAGGTCTCCATACGTATTCGTATAAGCCTGAAAGTAGGCCAGGTATTTCATCTCTGGATATTTACGGGCAAAGAAATGTTTTCCCTCCTCCAACTGTTCCGTCACAGATCGTTCCGTACGACAATAGTCCGGATTGAAAGTCTGGTTGTTGCAATAGGTACATCCGCCCTGCCCTTTGACACCGTCTCTGTTGGGACACGTAAATCCGGCATTCAGAGAGATCTTCTGCACTTTATACGGAAAGTGGTTGCTGAGAAAAGCAGCAAAGTCATTGTAAAGAGGAGTATCCATGTATACATTATTTTAGCTGTCAAAGATACTACTTTCCTCTTTTATATGCCAATGGAAGAGAAAGAGTACAGGAGAAAGCGCCAATATGTTAACAAACACAAAAACATTAATTCGCATCTTTATCTATAAAATCCCGAAACACCTATTAATAAAGAAACTAAGAAACATACGGAATATTCAAACGCCCTTTCATTAAACATATTTTCATGGTCGAAAACTTTATTTAGGCATAAAACTTTATTCATTCACACGGAAAACAGAAATATAATTCTTAGATTTGTATAACACCTTACACACATTAACCCCCGAATTCAATACCATGGCAACCATCGCATTAGACATAGGAGGAACAAAAATAGCAAGTGCTGTTTTTTATGAAGACGGCACCATGCTCTTTTACCGTCGCAGACTCCTCAAAGGTCGCACCGGACACGAAGTGGGCCAACTCATCACAGAGATATTTTCCAGGCACCTGACCACCGCGCGCAGAAGCCGTATACCCATCGAAGGAATAGGCATTTGTATACCCGGCATTGTAGATTCTCAGACCGGACTGGTATGGGCACCCAATATTCCGGGATGGGACAATTATCCGTTGTTGCAGGAAGTACGTGAGTGTGTATCTGATCCCTCTATAGAAATATGTATAGACAGCGACCGTACCTGCTATATGTACGGAGAGATGTGGCAGGGAGCCGCCAGGTCCTGTCACAGCGCTATCTTCCTGGCAGTAGGTACCGGTATCGGAGGAGGTATCATCATAGACAACCGTGTGTTGCATGGAGCCGGTGACATTATCGGAGCCACCGGATGGATGGCTTTGCAGCCGCCATATACCACGGCGTACGATGCCTGCGGATGTTTCGAATACTACGCCTCCGGCAATGGCATAGGTGCCCGGGCACGGGATGCTGTCCGTGCAGACAAATCGTACCGTGGTAAGCTGAGACAAAAACCAATCACCCGCATCAATGCACACGATGTATTCGCTGCTTATGATGAGGGAGATCCTATAGCTACAGCCATCTTAGGCAAAGCTGTGGAAATGTGGGGTATGGGTTCGGCCAATCTGGTCAGCCTGCTCAATCCCCAGAAGATCATCTGGGGAGGCGGAGTGTTCGGTCCGGCTACCCGGTTCATTGAAGCCATCTACCAGGAGGCCTGTAAGTGGGCACAACCCCTGAGTATCCGACAGGTAGAGTTTGTTCCGTCTCAGTTATCGGGCAACGCCGGTCTGATCGGTGCGGCCTATCTCAACTTCAAAAAACAGATCGATGAAAACGTACAGTAAGAACCTGGTATTCACTGCCGCCTGTATCGGGATGTCCTTCTTCGGGATTTCGATGATCACACTGGGTGCGGTGTTACCTTCTCTGACATTGAAACTCGAACTCAGCAACCTGCAGGCAGGTAGTCTGGTCACCTTTCTTCCCCTGGGAATGCTGGCCGGTTCGTTGCTGTTTGGCCCCATCGTAGACCGCTTCGGACACAAAGTTCTGTTACTTCTGAGTTGCCTGGTGGTACTGTTGGGACTACAGGGAATCGCCTGCTTCACACAGCTTCCCCTGCTGCAGCTTTCCATTGCCTGCATAGGTATCGGAGGGGGCATCCTCAACGGAGAGACCAACGCGTTGGTAGCTGATATTTCCAACGAACAGGAAAAGGGTGCGCGTCTCAGTCTGCTGGGTGCCTTTTACGGAATAGGTGCTCTCGGCATACCGGTACTTCTGAGTACACTATCTAAGCACTTTTCTTTTGAAACGATTCTTCAGGGCACAGGCATCGTCCTCGTACTATGTATTCTGTTTTGCCTGCCTGTACGCTTTCCGGCTCCCAAGCAACCGCAGGGATTTCCGATCAGGGAGGGGCTGGGACTATTGCGTCAGAAAAGCCTGCTGCTTCTCAGCTTCATCCTGTTTTTTCAGAGTGGTATCGAAGGGGTATGCAACAACTGGACCACGCTCTACGTAGATCAGACCACTTCGCTGACCACGGAACAAGGCTTAGTCATACTCACCTGTATGGTGGCAGGACTCACCGCGGCCCGCTTCATCCTGGTAGGCCTGTTCCGGAAGATCAGACAGGAGACCGTCCTGCAGGGAAGTCTATTGATCGCCGCCGCAGGCTTTGCCCTGCTCCTCTTCTCTCCGGGATTCACGCGGGCAGCCACCGGCATGGTACTGATCGGCGCAGGACTGGCTTCTACATTTCCGGTAATCCTGAGTATCATCGGTGGTCACTATCCGAAACTATCGGGTACGGCTTTCAGCGTAGCTTTAGTCATCGCCCTCACAGGTAACACACTTCTCAATCAGCTGACCGGACACCTCTCTCAGCATTTCGGGATACAGACCTACCCCTATACCATGCTGATAGCTATCGGGATGATGCTGATCCTATTCAGAACAATTTCAGAACCACATAAATAATTAAGTATTCATTATTAAAACCCAAAGATCCATGTTAGCATTACAATGGTTAGAAAACGCCAACGGCGTTATGGAAACGATCAAAGAGACACAATTGGAAAATATCAAAAAAGCAGCTACCGCTATGGCAGACTCTATCGAGGCGGGCAGATGGGTGCATACCTTCGGATGTGGTCACGCTACTATCCCTGTGGAAGAGATGTATCCGCGTATCGGTAGCTTTGTCGGCTTCCACCCGATCTGTGAACTTCCCCTTACCTTCTTCACCCAGATCATCGGTCAGATGGGTATCCATCAGTTCCTCTATCTGGAACGCGCCGAAGGATACGGTACCGAGATCATGAAGAATTACGATTTCGATACCAGAGACTGTATGTGGATATTCTCCCATACCGGCATCAATGCGGTGAACATCGACGTTGCTCTCGAAGCTAAGAAGAAAGGAATGAAAGTGATCGTATACGGATCAGCCGGCGAGTCGGCAGGAAAAACCACCCGCCACTCTTCGGGCAAGACTCTGTTTGACATTGCCGATATCGTGGTAGATTCCTGTGTACCTCTGGTGGATGCTTCCGTGCCCCTGAAAAATCACTTTGACAAAGTAGGCCCCCTCTCTACCCTCGGATTCGTAACACTGGTATGGATGACCATCACCACCGTTGCCGAGATCCTGGCAGACCGCGGTG
>DALZBD010000086.1:0-10920 GCA_031977515.1 Bacteroides sp.
AACAGGTAAGCCACTTTGGTATCTGAATGAAGAAGGTGATGAAACGACTTCAGTGTATAACGATGCATCTAAACGTTATGTTGGGTCTGCAGACCCTAAAGTATTAGGTGGTTTCGGAACAGACTTAAGCTGGAAAGGTATTGATTTCAATCTCTCCTTTAACTACCGGTTGGGTAATAAAGTATATGACTCTGGGGCACCTTTTACAGGATTTGGTATGGCTTTCCGTACACCACTTAAGAGTGTAGCTCTTAACTCGTGGACGGAAACCAATAAAGATGCCAAATATCCACAATATATCTATGGAGATCCCAACAATTCAACAGCCAACTCATCACGTTTCTTATATAGTGGTAGTTTTCTGCGTATCAGCAATATGACAGTAGGATATACTTTACCATCAGCTTGGACTACGAAAGCTTTCATTCAGAAACTACGTGCATATGTTTCGATAGATAATCTCTATACATTCACAGCCAATGATTTTGTTGGTTATAATCCCGAAACATATACCAGTGGTATCATTGCATGGCAATATCCTGCAACACGCACTTTTATGGGAGGTCTCCAGATTACTTTCTAAGGAATTGTATAGTAACTTTTAGAAACGAAAGAAAATGAAAAAACATATATTAAAAGCATTTATATGCCTGATCTTAACCGGAGGTATTTTTGGTTGTGGGGATAGCTTCCTAGATACCAAATATTACAAAGGTATTGACGTTGAGACGGGTCTTAACTCAGTAACTAATATCTCGACTGCACTTAATGGTACATACTATCGACTTTTTCAGTACTATTTTGCAGGTAACTATGCTATAAACATTGGGGATATCCCAACAGATATTTCCTATTGGAATGCAAAAACGGGGCACTGGGACAACATTTATACTTATACTTTTACGGATACGGAAACATATCTGAAATATATCTGGGAATATGGGTATAAAGTAGCTGACAATGCTGCCCGTGTAATCCAGGCTTCAAAAGATCTCTATGAAGAGAGTATTGATTCAGAGAAAGCCGAATTAGATCTTTATATGGCAGAGGCATATGCATTACGTGGATATGCTCAATTGCTGTTAACAAATATCTATGGTCATCAGATTAAGGTAAATGGAACCGACCATTCATCTGCTCTTGGAATTGTAGTGATTGATGAACCGATTGAGGCACTTACTCAGGTAAGTCGTTCGACAGTAGGTAAGAGCTATGAAGCCGTTGTCTCAGACTTTACGAATTCTTTGGCTCATTTCGCTGCAGCAGGTGGAGATAGAGGATCCCTCACCTACTTTAACCAAGCTGCCGTAAGCGGTTTGCTGGCACGTACATACCTTTATATGGAAAACTGGGATAGTGCCATGCAGAGTGCACAAAAAGCACTTGATATAGCAGGTATCACTACATTGAATTATACCCATAATAGTTACCGTGCACTCTACAACACTGCTACATCAAACACAGAAAGTATGTTTGCTTTGGCCATTACTTCCTCACAAAACTGGTCTGCAAACTCTTCCGGAACCTTATGGTCAACTTACAATTACAGCCCCAGTCCAAAGTTACTTTCATTGTATGGCTCGAATGACTGTCGTATAAGTATTTTCGAAGAAGGTACAGAATCGACTCCGGTAGCTCCAGTTTTTAATGGTGGTAAATTTGCTCATTTTTCTTCCGGAAATGCAGCTTATGGAACTCACTATATTGTGAATGCTCCCGAAATGTTTCTGATCATAGCCGAGTCTAATTTGAAAAGCACATCAGGTAGCTTGACGAATGCACAAAGTGCGCTATTGACGGTAGCTAAACGGAATGCAGCCATTACATCTACAAGTGATCTGCCTTCAACAGCAGAGGGCCTTATGGCATTCCTGAAAAATGAGCGTGCCCGTGAACTGTTCCAGGAAGGAATGCGTTTGTATGACTTACGTCGATGGGATGAGGCTGCAGAAGTCTATGCATATGGTGCTCCTGATATTAAATTTACTTTTAGCAATTACAAGATATCAGATCTTGTATTCCCGATCCCAAGCGCTGAAATCACTTCCGGATTCGGTGTAGAACAGAATGACTGGTCAAAAACTCGTCCTCAATAATCTGCCTGTCTCAAAAGTCTTAGGCAGATAGCTATAGACTATTTGAAGGACTTATTTGAATCTTATAAAAATATAGCTGTCGGATCACCGACAGCTATATTTTTATAAGATTTATCTCATTTTCTGAATTAAGATTATGTAGGGATATTCATTAACGAATCTGCCTGTATTCTATAATAGATCGTACTTCCTGTTACTTAAAAAACGATTTATTTCCGATTCACTTCTTTCTTCCACTTCTCGTATCTCTTCAGCACTTTCACTCCGTCGCTATTGTACCAGCTGTATCCATTTCGGCGTTCGTGTCCAATCTCAGAAAGATCATACTTTTTAATACCGTCCCGATCTACGAAGATAGGCTGATTGGTGTCCAATTCATAGAAACGAGCCCATAGGGGAGGACAGTCTGTGCAGGGTATCATGCGATAATCGTGACGTCCTTCTTCATCTGTATAATACTCCTTTTTAAGGCCATTTATCTGTACTTTTCTGAACCATTCAATCGCTCCTTCTGTGGCAGCAATGATCTCTTCCGATGGGTTGGGCAGCGACATCAGCAACAGAACTATTTCATCCGATTCCTGTCCGCTCAATGAAGGCAATTCATACGCTCTGGCTTTTACCGGTTCCAGAGTTACCGGATCGTGCTGAGCACACCATACGGTCAATTTTCCATCCTGACGGATCTGGGTTTTCAGGATACAGTCTACTCCTTTGTCAAATGCATTTCTCAACTTGCCCGAAACTTCATCCGGGATAAATGTATAGGGAGGTTGTTTTTCATACATTTTCCGGATCTGCTCCATGACATTCACCATCGCATGATCGTTGTAGGTGATGGCAGTATAGTATCCGGTAGGGCGAGGGTAGAATTGCGGCCAGCCGCCGTTGTCATACTGTGCTTCCAGCAGGTATTCCATACCTTTTAATACAGCATCTTTGTATTTTTCTATTCCGGTTGCCAGATACACTTTGGCCAGATATTCTATTTCGGTGGTAGTTGCGTCGTTATCGATCGTGCTTTGGTTTACGTCATTTTTGGCTTCCATGGCATCTTCCAACTCCTGTATGGAAAGTTCGGCAGGCATATAGATATTCTTGGGCCATCCTCCTGTCGTTTGTTGGTAGATCAATACATTGTCTGCTATGCGTACAGCTTCCTCTGTCTGGTAAAATTCATCCGGTAATCCCGGGACCATTTTTACCCAGTTTTTGTAAGGACGTTTGGCTTTGTAATTCGCATCATCTTGTGCGAAGGAGCCTGTGGCAATAAGTAACAAAGCTCCCAGTAGTAGTAAATTTCTTTTCATGTGGTTTATCTGATAATAGTTCAACCGCAAAAATAAACTATCATGTATGCTCTATAGGAGTATAAATTGTTTTACATAGAGCAATAATTGGTCTTTCTCCTTTTTTATTCCAGATAGCGGGTTACCATTCCACTGATCTGCAACAGAGAGATTTCACAGAGTTTGGTATCGTACTCTGCAGTCAGGATGCGTTCTTCCGCATCCAACAGGCTCTTTTGCGCTTCGCGCATTTCAATACCTGATAAGTCTCCCAGCATATATCTCTCTACAGCGATTTCGTGGTTTTCGCGGGCAGCCATCAGGTTCTCCCGTTCCAGATAGACCAGTTCGATGTTGTTGCGATAGGCTTGCCACAGGTTGCTGATATCTGCACGCAGGCTTAGTTCCAGTTCCTGACGCCTCAACCGGGTGTTGTCGATCGCGATCCGGGCGTTTTGTCTTTCCCGTTTCCGGTTGCCATCAAATATGCGAAAACCTACAGTCAGGCCGGCATTGAGGCCGAGGTTGCTGCGGCGTTCGTAGGTGCTGATATCGTATTTATTAAATGTATATCCGTAGCCGGTACTCAGCCTTACATAGGGATAATCCCGTGAACTTACGATCTTGTAATCCAGTTCGGCCAGTGTGCTGTTCTGTTCCGCTTTCAGCAGCGAAGCATTGGTCATCAGCGTTGCATTCCAAAGTTCTTCAAAGTGCAGCAACATATTCACGTTGATGATCGAGTCACTCACCAGTATATTCTGATCTATATTCTGGTTAGACATCAGTTCGTTCAACTCTATACGCGCACTGTAAAGCACCTCCTGCTGCTTCATATAAGTCGCACTGTCTGCATTGAAATCCACACGGGCCTGTAGCAGATCCAGACGTGAGAAGTTACCAATATTGTATCGTTCTTCCACAATGCGCAGACGCTCTTTGGACAGTGATACAGCGTAGGCCAGATTTTTCAATCGGATCTTCTGTTGCACCAGGTTGTAATAGGCAGCAGTAAGATTGGCGATATAATCTTCGATCGCAATGCGTGTATTCACCTCTCCCTGCTGTTCGAGTTCCTGCAAGCGTTTGTAATTGGAAAGGATACTAAACCCATCGAAAAGCGTCCAGCTTAGAGAAAGACCTACATTCATAGCCTGGTCGTACACACCATTCTGTGTCAGTGTCTCTCCCGATTCGCGGATATTGTAATCCGTATTGTCCAGGGACCCCTGATAGCTTGCCGATGCATCCAGTGTGGGTAGAAAACCTGCATTGGCCCAGGTGGCGTTGTTGTGAGTCGTCTGCTCCTCGTTGCGTACGATCTGCAGGGAGTAGTTGTTCACAAGTCCTTCTTCCAGGCAATCCTGCAGGCTTTTGGGCTGTTGACAAAGTCCACTTTCGGACCATCCGGTCAGGATCAGTATATAGAGTAAAATTCGTTTCATTCTTTTATTTTGCGGTTGATACGGTTGGTCGAAATGTAACTGTAGATAGCCGGTACGATGTACATGGAGAGCAGTGTAGATACCAACATTCCCCCTGCCACTGCTATACCCATAGCTATACGTCCGTTCTTACCTTCTCCGGTAGCGAATACCAGCGGAAGCAGTCCGAGAATGGTAGAGATACTGGTCATCAGGATCGGGCGCAAACGCTGTAGAGCGGCATCCCGGATAGCCTGGAATTTGTCTTCCCCCATATCCTGCTTCTGGTTGGCAAACTCTACAATAAGAATACCGTTCTTTGCCACCAGACCAATCAGCATGATGATACCGATCTCACTGAAGAGGTTCATCGTTTGCCCGCTGAAATGCATAAATACCAGCGCGCCTGCAATTGCCAAGGGTACGGTGAGCATTACGATCAGTGGGTCTTTGAAACTTTCAAACTGTGCAGCGAGGATCAGATAGATCAATACGATAGCCAGAACGAAGGCAAACATCAGACTGGAAGAACTTTCTCTATACTCCTTCGAGTCACCCGTCAAAGCCGTACGGAATGTGTCATCGAGTAGTTCCTCGGCGATCTTATCCATCTCGTCGAGCCCTTGCCCAATGGTGACACCGTCTGCCAGACCGGCTGATACCGTGGCTGATACAAAGCGGTTGAAACGATACAACTGCGGAGGCGCATTGTCTTCTGTGAAGGATACGAGGTTGTCCATCTGGATCATCTCTCCTTTATTGCTTCGTACATAGATGGATTTCAGGTCCGCGGGTTTGTTACGTTGCTGACGGTTGATCTCACCCAATATCTCGTATTGTTTTCCATTCATATAGAAATAACCCATACGTTGTCCGCTCAGACCATATTGTAGGGTCTGTGCAAGCGTACGGGTACTTACTCCCATACTGATCGCCTTGTCACGATTGATATGGATCTTCAACTCCGGATTGGTAAATTTCAGGTTCACATCTGCCATTTGGAACTTCGGGCTGTCATATACCCTTGCCATAAATTCCGGCAGGATCTCCTGCAACTTCTCCAGATTAGGCGCTTGGAGTACGTATTGCACGGGCATGGCACCCCGACGTCCTCCGAAGGTACTTTGTTGTTGCACGAAAGAACGAGCCATTGTCTTTTTCTGCACGGCACGTGAGATCTTCTGAGCTATTTCCATCTGTGTGTAGTCTCTTTCCTGCATATCTTTCAGAATGATACGCACATTCCCGTTTCCACTGGATACCCGGGCGGTAATGGCTTCCGCATCGGGAACAATAGAGTCTATCAGCAGATTGATGTCTTCGGTATAATCCCGTATGTATTCGTAGCTGATTCCTTCCGGGCCACGGGTACTGATGCTGATACTCGAACGGTCTTCGAGGGGAGCCATTTCCGATGGGATCAGGTTCCAGAGGAATACGATAGCGCCTATGGTCAATAGTACAACAGGGATAGCAATGTATCTCTTGTTCAGGAAGGCATTCAGCGAACGTGCATAGATCCGGTTGAGCCATTCGAAGAAGGGCTCTGTCTTGTTGTAGAACCAATTCTTCTTTTCCCTTCTCACGAGCAACTTAGTGGCAAGCATCGGAGTGAAAGTCAATGCAGCGAAAGAAGAAATGATCACACTACCCGATAGTACGATACTGAATTCCCGGAACAACTTTCCGGTCATTCCATCCATAAATACAATCGGGAAGAATACGGCTACCAGGGTGACAGTTGTGGAGATAACGGCAAAGAAGATCTCTTTAGCACCTTCGATTCCTGCCTCTTTGGGCGACATACCCCGTTCGATGCGTACATAGATATTTTCTGTCATCACGATCGCATCGTCTACCACCAATCCTACAGATAATACAATGGCGAGCATGGAGAGTACATTGATCGAGAATCCGGCCACATACATGACAAAGAAAGCACCGATCAGTGATACAGGAATCACAATACAGGGTACCAGCGTCACACGCCAGTCTCTCAGAAACAGGAAGATAATGATGATAACCAGTATAAAAGCGATGTATACGGTCTCTTCCACTTCGGCAATGGAAGCGCGGATAAATTTGGTTGTGTCGAATCCGTAACTGTATTCTATGTCTTTCGGAAGATCTTTTTTCATGATCTCCATGCGTTGGTACACCGCATCGGCGATTTCGATGTGGTTGGCACCGGGTTGAGGAGTGACGACTACCCCTACCATCGGTACACCATTCATCTTCATATAGCTTTTGATGTCCTGAGGACCCAACTCGGCCCGACCGATGTCGCTGAAACGGATGATACGGTCGTTCTCCTCTTTGATAATCAGGTCATTGAATTCCTGTGCCGTATGCAGCAGTCCCATGGTACGGATGGTGAGTGTCGTGGCACTTCCTTCGATACTGCCCGATGGCAACTCTACGTTTTCCTGATCTACGGCATTCTTTACATCTACAGGGGTGAGGCCGTAGGCTGACATTTTCACCGGGTCGAGCCACAGACGCATGGAGTAACGCTTTTCTCCCCAGATGGATACACTACTTACATCTTTTATCGTTTGTAGCTGTTCTTTTACGGTCAGGTCGGCGATTTCACTCAATTCGAGTAGAGAGCGCTGTCTACTCTGGATGGCTACCATCAGAATGGGTACTGCATCTGCGTCCGCTTTGGATACGGTAGGAGGGTCGCAGTCGCGTGGCAACAACCGCTGTGCCCGAGACACTTTGTCACGTACGTCATTGGCTGCCGTTTCCAGATCCACCGAAAGTTCAAATTCTACTGTGATCTGCGATTGTCCCTGACGGCTCACACTGGAGAGTGACCGGATGCCTGGGATACCGTTGATATTTTGTTCGAGAGGCTCTGTGATCTGGTTTTCGATCACATCAGCATTTGCTCCCGGATAGGAGCAGCTGACCGAGACGATCGGATTGTCCACAGAAGGGTACTCACGTACTCCCAATGAGTTGTAGCCAATCAGCCCAAACAGGATGATGATGACCGTCATTACCGTTGCGAGTACCGGCCTCCGTATACTTAATTCGGATATATTCATAAAGCGGTCTTATTCTACGTTGTCAAGTGTGACTTCAAGATCCATACGAAGCTGCAGGGTTCCGGAGGTGATGATCGTGTCTCCTTTATGCAATCCCAGCAAAATCTCTACTTCCGATTCGGTGCGTACACCAGTTGTCACTTCTACCGGATAGGCACGTCCCGAACGATACAGGAAAACCTTGTCTATTCCCATTTCGGGTACAATGGCTTCTGTAGGTATAGCGATGGCATCGTTTATCTCCCGCATTTTCAACTGTACGGAAGCATATCGTCCGGGTAACAATGCTCCGTTTGTATTCGGATAGTATGCACGAACGGGTAACGTAAAAGTCGATTGGTCTATCTGAGATTCTGTGGCATATACCTGTGCATGCATAGGAGTGAGCATTCCCTCCACACGGAAAGTAAGGTTGGTGCCTTTCCGGATCTGGCTGGCATAGCGCTCCGGCACAGCGAATTCGATCTTCAATGGAGAGATCTTTGTGAGCGTGGCTACTACTGTGCTTGTAGACGCAAAAGAACCTTCACTGATCTGTCTCAGGCCGATGATCCCATCGAAAGGTGCGCGTAGCTCTGTTTGTGCAATATTGGCTTTAATGATCTCTATTTCTGCTTCGAGAATGGCCTGATCGGTTCTTACCTGTTCGTATGCTTCTTTGCTGACCGCATCTTTTTCAAGCAGGGCGCTCTGACGGAATACACGGTCTTCGGCAAGTTTCACCTGTGCCTCTAATCTCCGGAGTTGAGCCTGTAGAGGCAGGTCATTTACTTTGGCAAGAAGTTGGCCTTTTTTCACGGTTGTTCCTTCCTGAAAGTCTATAGATACCACTTTCCCGGAAGTCTCAAAGGCAAGGTCTACCTCTTCGTCCGGCAGCAGTCTGCCGTTGATAGTGATCTCTTCGGACAGAGTTTGAGGTTTGATGATTACTCCATTGACATTCAGTGCTCTTCTTGTATTGGACGAAGCTGTTTTGGGTACATTATCAGCCGCAGTCAATTCTTTGTTGGTGCGAGGCAACCAGGTACGTATGGCCAGGCCGACTAATACAGCCACAATGATGACCATAAGACCCCATTTGATCTTTTTGTTCATGTGTATTTTCCTGTTTGAGGTACTCTCTGTGGTGGTGTACCGAATTATAGAGCCTATTTATCTCCGTGAGTTAGACGGATTATTTCTCTGAAGGTTTAATCGTCTGATTAAGTTTTTTGGAAATAGTATCCCTTTTCTTTGTCCCCTTTTCTGATTCTGAGACGCAAGGTATTGCGTCTCTACATGCTACGGAGATTTTGATTCTCCAGGTTATTTTAATTCCCCTTGGTGTTAATTATTTGATAATGATAATAAACGAAGGGAATAAACGTAAATGTGTATATCGTAAGTCCCTTAGTGTGCTGCTCTGTATTTGCCCTCTTCCTGATCTTCTATGATATTAAGGTAAGAGGTGTAGCGCGATTCGCTGATCCGATGTTCTTCCACTGCTTTACGTACAGCACATCCCGGTTCGTGACGATGAGTACAATTGTTGTATTTGCAGTGTTGCGATTCCTCGAATATCTCCGGCAGATAGTGACCGATCTCCTCTTCTTTGAGATCGAAAGTTCCGAAACCTTTGATTCCGGGTGTATCGATAATATATCCTTCTCCCCTGAGCGGAAACATCTCCGAAAACGTAGTCGTGTGCATTCCTTTCTTATGATAAGAAGATATTTCTCCGGTTCGGGCTCCGATCTCCGGTTGTATGGCATTGATCAGGGTCGATTTTCCTACTCCGGAATGTCCGGAGAATAGGGTTATTTTCCCTTCCAGGTCTTTTCTTACCTCTTCTATACCTTCTCCGGTAAGTGCAGAGACGCAGAAGCAGGGATATCCGATGTATGTATACAGATGGATCAGAGCATTCATATATCCCATGTCTGCATCATCATACATATCTGTTTTGTTAAATATGAGTTTGGCTGGAACCTGATAGGCTTCCGCCGAAGCAAGAAACCGATCGATAAAAGTCGTAGAAGTTTCGGGATAGTTGACGGTCACTACCAGCATGCATTGATCCAGATTGGCTGCCAGAATGTGTGATTCTTTGGACAGGTTAGATGCCCTACGGATGATGTAATTTTTCCGGTCTTCAATTTCACTGATCAGACCGGTACCTTCGTTGTTCAGGATAATTTGCACAGAGTCACCTACAGCCACCGGGTTGGTACTGCGTATTCCTTTCAACCGGAAGCTGCCCTTGATCTTGCAATTGATCAATTGTCCGTCTTCTGTTTTTACCTGATACCAGCTCCCTGTATTTCTGATGACTAATCCGCGCACGTTTTGTTCTTTCAATGTTTATTAAGACACAGACGGTGCGGGCAGGCGTCATACAACGCCTGTCCGAGGTCTGTATGTATATCTGTTTTTATACAGTCATGATCTCTTTTTCTTTCTCCGCCAACATTTCATCGATCCGTTTGATAAACTTGTCATGGATCTTTTGCAGTGTGGCTTCCGCATCTTTTTCCAGGTCTTCCGAAAGACCCTCTTTCAGTCCTTTCTTCAGAACTTCAATACCATCCCGACGGGCATTACGTACACTGATCTTGGCAGTTTCAGATTCACCTTTACACTGCTTGGCCAGTTGTTTACGGCGCTCTTCCGTCAACAAAGGGATACCTATACGGATGATTTCTCCGTTGTTTTCCGGCATGATTCCCAGGTCAGAATCTATGATTGCTTTTTCTATGGCGCGGAACATAGATTTATCCCAGGGCTTGATGGTAATACTACGGGCGTCCGGGGTAGTTACAGCAGCTACATTATTAATGGGTACCATGCTGCCGTAGGAGTCGACACGGATGCCATCCAATAGTTTGGGGTTGGCTTTTCCGGCACGGATGTGTGAAAGCGATTCGTCCAGGTACATAATGGCCATGTCCATTTTTTCCTGTGCATCGTTGATACATTTGTCTACGTCGATCATATCGTTTCTTTTTATGAAGTTTCTTTGTGAAACAAAATTAGACTATTTTTGATTATCTGCAAATATTCCGGGGAAAGAAAACGGTAT
>DALZBD010000087.1:0-10898 GCA_031977515.1 Bacteroides sp.
TAAAGAACAAGATCTGCTTCCGGTGGCTTTTATACCCAATGTTACTTTATATGAGTTATCTTCGTTCTGTAATGAAATATGGTCATATAAAAATGGCATCCCATTTGAGATGCCATTTTATACACTCAACTTGTGCTCCTGGAAAATATTTATCAGTCCATGAGGCCGGTCATTTCCGTCCGGCAAAACCATCACTGCCATTCAACAGGTATAAACCTAAGCTATAGAGCACATGCTCATTTTTAGAGCCTGTTTACATTTTGCTCGTTTTTTTATTTAGTACTATTTTTCGGCTGTTTATTTTCTTTTGAAGGCGATTGTAGAGACGCATATTTGCGTCTGAAAAAGGGAATTAACAGACAAAAAGAGTGCTGAAGAAAGAACGAACCAACGGTCGACGCAGTCAAAGAATCTAATCATAAATTTTCTGGGGAAAATTTAAACAGGCTCTTAAAGTTTTACTTGTATGCAACCTTATTGCAGTCCGTATATCAGGATCTTACTTACTTTGGGAATTCCCGTACTTAAACTTCCCTGATACCCTCCTGCTACCGCCAGATACTGTTTGCCCGCTACTCTGTAGCTGATCACTCCTCCTCCGAGAGATACCCCTGTCTGATCCTGCCACAAAAGTTGTCCGCTATCCGCATCGAATGCATACATATCTCCCAGGGTAGTACCGCAAAATACCAGTCCTCCTTTGGTTACAGTGATACCGGAGCGCATCGCGGCAGGTGCCTGATATTTCCATAGCAGGCTACCGTCTTCTATTTTATAAGCATATACCCATCCCCGGGCCATGGACGGATCATCTGCCACAACATATCCTCCGGCCCACAATGCACCCGGGGCAGGAACTTCATACGCCTGTTCGAGGGTGTAAAGCTGTGCGGCACTTCCCCAATCTGTCGCAGCTGTGTACATTACACCTGTTTCCGGATGATAAGCCGGACCATTCCATCCGATAGCACCCCCAAAACCAGGTTTGAAGTAGGTAAATATTTCACGGGACAAAGGAGCATCTCCATTTTCACGTACAGTTATTGGAAGTGCATATACAAACGGCATATCTGTCTCAGGTTGCACATCTGTTGCAGATACCTGTGTCCTGTCCAGCAGGGTCAGAAGACCATCTTTATTGGCAGACGCAACCATTTTCCTGCCTGTGGATGTGGTCAATAGCACAGGAGTAGAGACGACATCCCAGTCGTGACTATCGTTTTTCACCACCTGGTTGTAGGCAAGTAGTTCTCCGGTAGAGGCATTCAGTGCCAATACACAATTGGTATACAGATTACGCCCTTCCCGTACTTCCACATCGAGATCGGGTGCAGGATTACCCGCCGGAACATATAAGATCCCGTTTTCTTCATCCAGAGAGAAGCTTGACCAGAAACAACCTCCGGTGGGAATAATGCCTTTAGCCTCTGCCGTCCATTCGTCACGTATCGGACCAGATTCAGGGATCACATCAAATTCCCATACTAGATGACCATCATGGATATCTAACGCATACACATGACCGACTACACCGACATAGTCTCCTGCGGCATTTCCAATAAAGACCAATCCGTTCCAGGCAATAGGTGACATGGGGATATAGGCACCGGGGGTACCGGTTATATCCAGTTGTACTTCCCAAAGTTTCTGTCCGCACGCGGCATCCAGCGCCATAACTTTTGCATCACTCGTACCACGTATCAGCTTGCCATCGCAATAAGCCACTCCCCGATTCACTTTTCCCTGGGCACTGTTGTCTGCCAATCGTTTGTGTTGCCATTTCAATTGACCGTTTCCCGCATCAATAGCATAGGTGATCGTATCAGAAGTAAAAAACATGGTTCCATCGATCACCAGAGGACCTGTCTGGAAATTACACGAATCTGCTCCTAATTCGAACGTGTGAAGAAGTTGTAACTGAGCCACATTTTGTTTGTTGATCTCCTCCAGGGGAGAATAACGGTGACTATCATACGTCCGGTTGAAAGCAGACCAGTTATCAGGGGTATTCTTTTCCTGAGCATACAGACCGGATAACATACACAGAGAAAAGATGTACACAAGACCTGTTCTCTTCCCCCGACTTAAAGTAAAATAGTTATTCATAAAAATTGCATTAGTTAGTAAATAATCGTGAATTATAAATCGTTCGACAAGATAATACTTTTGTGAACAAAACAAAAATAAATTGTCAAAAAACTCATTATATTTAATAAAACAGCCTGTATTTCAAATAAATACAAATTAAAACAGTAATTTAATTCGGAAAAATTTAAAATAGCAAGTAACTCAATTACAGTAAATTATTATTTTATTTATATATTCCGTACAATTGTATTTTATTAAACAAAACAGGAAACAAATCCGGCTGTTTTCTATCTGGTGTAGTTCAGTAAAGTCTTTTGTATCAGAAGAGTTCCGGAGATCACTTCCTGCAAAGCAATGGCAGGCCATAGAGATAAGATAGGTAGGGACCAGATATAAACTATTTCCGGAACAATAACCCTATAGCGTATCCGGAAAAGATACGGGAAGCTACTTCGCGAGAAGATAACTAACCATATCCGCGATATGTATAATCGCAGAGACGCACAGTAGAAAAAGTGTTGGGGTATCGACTGGGGGACAGGCCCGGCAAAAGAGGAACAGTCTGACCTGCCTGAATCGATTTAAATTCAGCAGACCCAAACAGCAAGTTGGTCGTGTATGTGAATGTTATTCGACAAAAAAGGTCACAGAAAGCCGGTTTCCTCTTTCATCTACTACAGTCAGGGAGTGTTTCCCGGTTTCCGGAGCAAAAGTAAGTTTGTGAAAGTCACGTGTCTCTGAGAGATAGGTATCATCCAGGTGCCAGTAGACCACAGCGTTCCGATCGCTATGAGCAAGTTCGAACGTGAGGCTACCTGTGGATCCGTCGAGTTGCCGGGGCAGGATGATCCGGGCATTCATTTGCGGATAGATAAACTGCATAGGCAGGTGACTATCCTCTCCGCATCCCGGACTCAGTGGAGGCAATGTACGGTAGTCCGGATGATGTTGGCGGTAATACCACTCCCAGGCGGGGGGAAGGGTGAACCAGTTGCGTGCCACACTCATCTGATCTTCCGCACAGGATGCATACAAACGGTAGTTTTCATCGGGTGTCAGATGGATCACATGGTGGTAGGGACACACCTCTGTCTTCAGGGCCGACGGTACTATCAGGAGGGATTCTGCTTCGTCACAGAAACGACCTTTAAGATGACCGGAAGCGGTACATACTTCTGCTTCGGTAAATTCTTCGTAAGGTACTTCGAACCATCCGGAAGAGGGAAGCAGATTGAAGATATCAAACATCACCGGCCCTGCCGTACGCGCCCCAACAAGTTCCGGCTTGCCCTCTCCTGTGGCATTACCCACCCACACACCGACTGCATACCGGGGAGTCACTCCCACTGCCCAGGCATCCCGGAACCCATAACTGGTACCTGTCTTCCAGGCTACTGTCTGCATGGAAGGGATCAGCCGCCAGTCTATTTCTTCGGGGCGGTTGACCTCTTTCAACGCCTGAAAAGTCTGCCAGATAGCCCCCCGATGAAAAGGGGTAGAATGGGAAGATGGCCTTCCTGTCTCCTCTGGCAACAGACTACAGGTAACCTGCTGCCGACCTGAGAGGGATCGGGCCATATCTGCATACGCAACCGTCACATCCCAGAGAGTAGCCTCCGCACCACCGAGAATAAGAGAGAGACCGTAATGGGAAGGAGAACGGGTGAGGGTAGAAAGTCCGGCCTGCGTGAGTATCTGGTGAAAACGAGGTACGCTGTATTGCCTGAGCATATATACAGTAGGGATATTCAACGAGCGAGCCAATGCCTCCGAAGCCGGTACCGCTCCTTCGTATCCGAGACTGAAATTCTGTGGAGTGAAACCGTTGATGTTTATAGGTATATCAGGCAGCAACGTATGTGGAAGCAACTCTCCATCCTGCAACATAGCAGCATAGAGAAAAGGTTTCAGGATGCTTCCGGTACTGCGGGGAGAGCGGATCACATCTACCTGATTGCACGAATGTCCGGGATGAAGCCGGGTATTGCCACAATAGGCCACTACCTCGTGAGACTGCAGATCAATGACCAGCGCAGCCAGGTTGCGGACATTACTGCGAAGAAATTCCCGGTTCCACCGCTCGACGACTTCTTCTACCCGCAATTGCATCTCTTTATCGAGGGTAGAGACCAATCGTTTACCCCCTTGTTGTGCGTGAAAAAATTCGACCAGATGAAAAGCCGTTGCCGGCAGAGGCAAAGGCTCACCAGGCAAGGGCTCTTCCAATGCCAGTTCGTAATCCGTAGCATCGATTACTCCTTTTTTATACAAGCGACTGAGCAACCTGTTGCGTTTCTGTTGCAGTGTCTCCCTGCTGCGCGAAAGGTGCACCATAGAAGGTGCGTTGGGCAGTATGGCCAATGTAGCTGCTTCGGCCCAGGAGAGTGCTTCGGGCTCCCTGCCGAAGTAACGCCACGAAGCCGCATCCAGTCCCACCACATTTCCCCCGAAAGGAGCGTGTGAGACATACATGGCCAGTATTTTTTTCTTTGAATAGCGAAACTCCAACCGGGTGGCCAACACGCATTCCCAAACCTTCTCCCACAGCGTACGGGATTTTCTCCGGGAAAGTCGGATGGTCTGCATAGTCAGGGTACTGCCTCCGCTCACCACTCTCCTTTCGGTCAGATTCTGACGAAACGCCCTTCCCAACGATAGCGGGTTCACTCCCCAGTGACGATAGAAATGACGGTCTTCGAACTCCAACAGACAAGTTTCTACTTTAGGGGGAACATTGTCTCTGGAGGGGAAACGCCACTGTCCGTCGGCGGCAATACGGGCTCCGAGTAATTCTCCATGCCTGTCTGTAACTACTGTGGCATACGGTACATCAAACAGTTGCCGGGGCAAACAAAAGATATACAGCAGCAACAATCCTAAGAAAGACAACAACACCGCACGGCGAAACCGGCTAAGCGTCCTCCACCGTCTTATCATAGAGGAAGAGAGCCGCTTAGCCTGACGGGATCCTTTGGCACAGAGAGTGGTCATTCCCTACAGAGGCTTTAGCGTTGCACAGACACCCTACCGGCCTTTGTGCGTGCCCGGATCGTTGGTTCATACATGGCTTCACACTGCACAGCCGGCAGCACAAACTCTCCTGCATAGTTGGCTTGCAGCCGGATACGGAAGGTCACAGATGCTCCGCGTTGCAGATCGAAATAGGTCAATACCCTGTCGTCCCGGATATCCTGATAGGTATATCCCGATTTTACGGGCTGCGCCGGTGAAGAGTCTCCCCCATCCGAAGCGTCATCTACAGCCTCACGGAGGCGCTGGTTATAGATCTCCCATCCGGAAGGGACAATATGGGTCAATGAGAGATTGCGATGCGCCCGGTTGAGCGTGGTATTTGTCACCCGCACCCAGGCTTCAAACTCACTTCCCTGCTGCAGTTTCTCTACACTCACCGGATTGCCCGCCACATCTGTATACCGTATTTCGAGTTTCAGCCCCTCGGATATTTCGGGCAACGTATCATTCAGCAATTGCCTACGGGTGATCAAAGAGGTGTACAAGACTCCCTCACCCTGATTGGTAAGAGCCACTGTTCCCGCCGCAGCAGGCAGATCTACTGTATGTATGGCTTGTGTACTTTGTATCAGCGGCTGAGTAGCACCATTCAGGCTCCAGGCTGCCCGGATAGACCCGGACATTTTCCCGGCCACCCCCCCCATAGCCATCAGAGAGAAAGCAGTGGATTGCGTACTTAAATATTGCTCTCCCTGCAGGTAGCGTGAAAGCAGCTGAGCCTGTTCAAATGCCTCTTTGTCTCTCCCCAGCAAGACCAGTGTCTCCAGCAACATGGCTTCGTCCCGTTGTGTAGAACTATAAGGACTATAGGAAGAGGGAGTCTGCTCCGTCTGTCGACGTACAAGTAGCTCCTCAGCAATGTTCTTTTTGCCTGTGAGTGCATAAGCGGCAGCCAGGCGACAACGTGCCTGATAAGAAAGATCGGGCAGTTCGCGGAGGCGGTTCATGGCTCCTGCCTCTGATGCACCCGCCAGAGCGAGTGTATAGAGCCGGTATGCCTGTTCCATTTCGGCCCCGGTACCCACACGTACACCACCTGTCACACTGACCCAGTTCTGAGCCCGTCGCCGTTGGTAGCTTTTCCACCGGTTCAGCACTTGTGCATTCACTTCATATCCACGCTCCTGCGCCAGTATCAGGAAATTGCCTGCGTAGGAGGTGATCCATTCGTCGGTAGAAGTTGCACCGGGCCAATAGATAAAACCACCGTCGGGCAATTGCCTTCCATACAACCTGCGGATCGCTTCTGTGACATTTTCGCGTATCTTTTCCTGCTCCGCTTTGTCTACCTGTCTGAAGCGATCGACAAACAGCAGTGGCAGCGCTTTGGAGGTAAGTTGTTCCGTACAATGGTGCTCATAGTTGTAGAGGAAGTCAAACCTCCGGTTGATGTCTATAGCAGGTATACGTGACAGTTCCAGACGTGTCCAGCTATCCTTAGACGAAGTATTTTCTTTGTAATCCATCTGCACCGTAGCACCGGGTTGCAACAAATGGCCTTCGTGCTGGACAACTGCAGGGTTGGGATTACGTATCTCTACTTCTACCGTCTCTGTGGCTGTCTTTCCTCCTGCGGTAGCGGTGATCTTCACAGTAGCCTTGCCTGTTTGTATGCCGGTCTTCAACCGGAACATGGCCAATTGATCTCCCGGTTGGGAAAAGGTAAGTGTCTGTTTGTTGCCTCCTTCCAGGGTAAGATTGGAGGATATTTCGACCTGCACCGATACCTGCTTCACATGGTCCTCCATAGCAAAGACATTCACAGGCAGTGCTATTTCTTCCCGGGTACTCAGCACTCTCGGTAGTGTAGAAAGTACCATCAATGGCGAACGCACCGGAGTGGTCTGCTCAGCATTTCCATAGGCTCCTTCGTAGCCGGCAACAACCATGGTACGTACCGATCCTACATACATGGGCAGAAGTATGTCGTGCTTGCGGCTCTCCCCTTTGCGTAGCGTAAAGGGTCCCAGAAATTTCACTACCGGGCGGAACCGGTTGGCTTTCGCATCGGCTGGCTTCAGGGTCTCATCGCCTCCTGTACTGAAGAGCGAACCGTAGTTGCCCGACCAGGCACCAATCACCTGATGATACATGTCCCACGTACGTACACCGAGGGCTTCGCGGGCATAGAAAGCATCCCACGGATTGGGTGTACGGAAGGAGGTCAGGTCGAGCAACCCATCGTCTACCACAGCCAGTGTATAGGTCATGGGCTGTCCCTTCTTCTCACTGACAGTCACGGTATAGTTCTGCTCCGGACGAAGTACTTCGGGCATACGGATCTGCGGTTCCAGACGCGATGCCGGATCCTGTACCAACACGGGTACCACACCATACATACGGATGGGCAGGTCGTTGGCTGTCTGCGCATGGGGTTGCAGCAAGGTCACGTGCAGATAGACATTGGGTGCCATCTCGGGTGTGATCTCAAATGTATATTTCGTATCTCCCGAACCGGATAGTGCTACCCACTCCCTACGCAGCACTCCACTGCCATTCTCGATGGATACAAGTGCCCTGCCTCCGGCTGCGGAGGGCAGATAGGCGGTCGCCTTTTCGCCTGCCTGGTAGTTCTCTTTATCGGTGGAGAAGGTGAGCATCGTCAGGCCACTCGGATCCGACTTCTCGGAGCGTCCTCTCCAATCGGGCCAGTCGATGATCACTGTACCTCCTGTGGCATGTCCGTCCGTTCCATCCTTTACATAGACCAGATAACGTCCCCAGTCGGGATAATTGACCCGGAAAGAGAAACGTCCCTTTCCGCCTGTGGTACTGATCCGTCCGGACTCCACGGGCTGCACAGAGGTGTTGTGGATATAAGATTCGAATGTCTGGTTGCGATTTTCCCACCACCAGCTCCAATCCACTTTATAGATCCGGTATTCGAGGTTGGGGCGGTCTATGGGTTGTCCCTGGCCATTGACGGTGACTACATCAAACCAATGATCCTGATCGGTCTCTATGTAAGTGCCTTTAGACAGGTTCAGGTTGATCCCGACGTATGCCTGGAAAGGTGAATAAGGAATACTCACGGTTTGTATACTTGCATCGCCTCCGGGTTCATAGACCCGTGTGGTCAGATGAGCCTGTAACAGTCCGGGTGCATTTTGCGCCTGAGGCAATTTCAGGGTGAATGCAGCATCTCCCTTTTCATTCAATGTTCCCTTATAGACCTGCTCCTGTGCACTTTCGAAAGCTGCCGCCGGATCGTTGAATATGTAGTTGCTGTATCCGGTGAATTGGGTATGTACACGTTTCAACGACAATTCGACGTCTGCTTTCAGCGAAGAGGCAGTTGCTCCTGTGAGCCAGGCTGCCGAGAGAGTGACGGGAACTTCACGCCGGGAGGCTTGCAGAAGTTTGTCTGGCAAAGAGAGGTTGGCGCGCAGGCGATTGGGTTTCACGGTTTCTATACGCAAGGACTTGTGAAAGGCTGTGCCGCCGACCTTAACGTATGCATTCCATACCCCGGTGGGATCTTCGGCCCGTGTAGGTACATGGAAGGTATAGAACCCATTTTCTCCGCGGGTGGAGATCTGTTTGCTGTAGAACTGTCCGGTAGGAGTAAATATCTCAAAAGAGACCGGATGGGAAGCAGGGATACGTTTTTCCCGGTCTTCCAGAATAAAAGAGACGTGCAAGGTATCTCCAGGTCGCCATACTCCGCGCTCTCCGTAGATATATCCTTTGAGCCCCTTCTCTACCCGCTTGCCTCCGACATCGAAACGGCTCACTGATAGTGATTCCCCTTCGATGAGTTTCAGATAGGTTTTCTGATCGTTGTGTGTAGCCACCGCCACGAAAGGTACTCCTTTGGCTTCGATCACTGCAAAACCTTCTGCATCGGTACGTGCCTGCCCGATGGGGCGGAGCTGGAAGTTGTACAATGTCACCTCTGCCTGTCCCACGGGTTGTGTGGTAAGCAGATCGCTGACAGCGGCCCACACCCGATTGCCCTCTCCCTGCTTGATCATCAACCCGAGATTGGTAGCCAGGACATTGCAAGAGGCTTTCCGGCTGGAAAGCATGTAATAGCTGGGATGGCAGGGATTGTCACGCTGCCGCCAATCGTATTGCCGCCAGTCGTATCCCTCATTTTCCATATAATAATAGGTACTGGGTTGGTCCCATACGGATAGGTCATAATCGGGATCTTCCTCGGGGAGCAGACGGGTCAGCCCCTCAGCCATATCCTCTGTGGAAACATCGGTAGATGCAGTTTGTCCTCCACAGTTGTACAGTGAATATTCGGGCTTGAAGGAGAGCATGACGCGATAGATCGCACCTGGCTCCTGACGGATCAATCCACTCAGATCGATGGAGAAGTCTTCCCACCGGGTCAGGTCTTTGGATGGATCGCGATCGAGCCACAAGGTCTTGCGATAGACCATACGCCCCGAACGGCGCAATTCACTGGACCCGGACAGGGAGTTGTCCTGTAAGAACATCAGGACATTGCTTTCAAAGATGCGTACTACCGTCAGATCTACCGCACGCAGGCTGACTGCATCAAAGGGTATCAACAGATTTTTGGAGTCGGGCAGGATATTGCCGGAAGCACGCAATCGCACTTCCGGTTTAGAGGCTTCCCGGGCAAATGAGATCTCTTTATATACTCTTAGTTGCTGTCCCTGGCTGTTACGTATGCCTCCATCTATTTGCAACGTATAAGAGTTGGCCTGAGTAGGTTCGAAATAGATATCCACCCGGTTACCTTCTACCTGGAAAGTATATTCTTTCAATTCCGGCAGAGAGAGCAATCCGCGAAGGTCCTGGTCTATGGATAAGGGATCGGAGAAAGTGACCCGTATCCCATTTTCCGGATAGGTAATTCGCTCGGCCGCCAGAAAACTAAAATCACCGATAGCAGGTATAACTATCCATTGTCTTTTTATCTGTGAGATACCTAAAGCTTCGCCATCGACTGTAACTTCCAATGTCCATTCTTTTGTTTCTCTGCGAATGTCTGTAATGGAAAACTGGTACCGATCGGTATGCTCTCCCGGAGTCACGATCAGAGAGGGTTGTTCGCCATTACTACCTTTGAAAGAAAACAAGGCAGCTACCTGATCGGGGTCGACGGCCTCACTGAAACGTACCACACCATCGATCTGCATCCGGTCGGATGCATCACTTACCATCCGCGGTGCTTCCAGATGAAGGTCCAGGTAACGCTCGGCTACCCGGAAGGTGAAAGTAAACTTCTCCATTCCCGGATCGACATCCACAAAATCTCCCAACCGGAAAGTTGCCTCATACAATTTGCCAGCTTTCAAGGCTTCCTCTTCAGGGACAAACTCAATGGTCTTGTTATTGATCCACCATGCCTTTCCTTTCAAAGAGGGAGAAAAACGAAACGGGTTTTTCTTCAATTCGCTATGCAACTCCACCATAGGAAGGTCGGCTGTCAATTCTACACGGATGGTAGAAGTAGACGAGATCAGACCACCGGTATAGGCGTTTACATAAGAGGCGTACTCAGCAGAAGGAATGATCTCCTGCCTGTTTGTCTTACAGGAAGCCAGCAGAAACAAAACTATACACAAGGAACATAGAGATAGTCGTGAGAAGATCAGCGTTTTCATGCGGATGTGATTTTAGTGTGTATGTAAACAAAGGTAGTGAAAATGATTTTTCAGACATAAGAACATAAGAACAAAAATCATTTATAAAGAAAAATCAGACTCTACAAACAAGCCACCAAAGAAAATATATGTTCTTTTGTGCTTATGTCTAAAAAAAGATGTCCGACTTTGGAGTGTCACCTAATCTTTATA
>DALZBD010000088.1:0-10879 GCA_031977515.1 Bacteroides sp.
TTTATCAGAGGAGAAGCCATAGATATATTTTGTTACGAACGGGGACATCTGCTCCTGGCCAACTCATTTGCGTGTCGGCACACAGAAGATCGTATCTACTATCTTTTGTATGTATGGAAACAGCTGACATTCGACCAACGCAGGGACGAACTCCACCTGGCAGGGGCTTTGACAGAAAAGGAAAGACTACTCAGCGAACTTCGCCGTTTCATCAGCCAGGTATTTATCATCAATCCTTCCGAGCATATAGATATGGAGGCATTGCTCACTGCAGATATCCTCTGATACAGGAGTTAAGACAGTTTTTTTAGACATAAGAACAAAAGAACATATACTCATTATTATGGTTTACCTGTAGAATCTAATTACATTATATTCTTATGTCTGAAAAATCTGAATCACATTATATTCTTTTGTTCTTATGTTCTTATGTCTAAAAAAACTGCTTTCACTATATTTGCATAATCAAACCGTAACAACAGAGCGATATGCGAGTGATCAGTGGTATATATAAAAGAAGAAGATTTGAAATCCCACATAATTTTAAGGCAAGACCCACCACAGACTTTGCCAAGGAGAATCTGTTTAATGTACTCATCAAATACATAGACTTTGAAGAGAACGTGACAGCACTGGATCTTTTTGCAGGTACGGGAAGTATCAGTATAGAACTGGTATCACGTGGGTGTGACCGTGTGGTTTCCGTAGAGATGGACCGGGCACATCACGCCTTTATCTGCAAGATCATGAATGAGGTGGGTACCGACAAATGCCGTCCGATACGAGGAGATGTATTCCGGTTTATCCGCCAATGTGAAGAGAGTTTTGATCTGGTGTTTGCAGATCCTCCCTACAAACTGGAAAGACTACGCGAACTGCCGGATCTGCTCTTAGACAGGGGGCTGGTAAAACCGGAAGGTCTGCTGATCCTGGAACATGGAAAAGACCATCAGTTTGATACGCATCCGGCTTTTCTGGAAAGAAGAGCCTATGGAAGTGTCAACTTTTCCTTCTTCCGGGCCCCGGAAAATCTTCAGTAGACAGGCCTCCTGATCTCCTACAGCAGAGGAGAGAGCACGCGTACCACAGATTCCAGGGCGCGTTGTTCGAAAGGACGTTTCTTCCAGGATTTCAGATAGATCTGTGTGGATTCGCGCTGATCTTCGAGAAAGATCTCTTTCATCTGCAAGGCCGTCTCCATATCATAGATAAAGGCATTCACCTCAAAGTTGTGCTCAAAGCTGCGAAAATCCAGGTTGGTAGAACCCACTGTGGAGAGCATATCGTCGGAGACCATGAGTTTCGAATGCAGGAAACCTTTCTGGTAGAGATAGACCTTCACCCCGGCCCTCAATACATCTGCCAGATAGGAGAAAGAGGCCAGATGCGCGATCATGGTATCTGCCTTCTGCGGAAGCATCAGCCTGACATCTACCCCGGCAAGGGCCGCATTCTGCATGGCTGTGAGGATAGGTTCGGTGGGCAGGAAATAGGGTGTCTGCATGAAGAAGTATTTCTTTGCAGACAGGATAGCGATCTCCAGTCCCTGCATGATCTCTTTCCAGGGACCGATGGGCTGTGAAGTCACGATCTGGATCAGGGAAGAGCCCACAGGTTCGACCGTCGGGAAATAGCAGGAAGAGGTGATCAGCGTACGATCGACAAAATACCAGTCCAGCAGGAAAGAGGTCTGAAGTCCATGCACGGCTTTTCCTTCAATGAGCAGATGGGTATCTCTCCAGATGCCAAAGGGTAGCCCTTTCACATATCTCTCGGCCAGGTTCATGCCTCCGACAAATCCGACCCGCCCATCGATCACCACTATCTTGCGGTGGTTGCGGTAGTTGACCCGACTGGTAAAAAGCGGAAAACGTACTTTCAGAAAACTGCGCACCTCGATACCTGCGTCACGCATCTCTTCGTAGAAGCGATTAGGTACTTTCCAGTTGCCTACGTCATCGTATATGACTCTGATCTCGATGCCCTCACGTGCTTTCTCCAGCAATACGTCTTTTACCATCCTGCCTATGGCATCGTCTTCAAAGATATAATATTGCAGATGAATGTGCGTCCGGGCTTTCCGCAGCTCCCGCAACAGGGATTGAAGTTTTGTATACCCGTTTGTATAGACCTCCAGACGATTTCCTTCGAAAGGAAGTGCCTGATTGGTATTCCGGAAAAAGCGGATCAGACGATCGTAATCGCCCGGTAAAGTACACACATCCTGTGCCATGTACTCCGCCATGGGTTTCTTCAGCAAACTACCGTAGCTCTTCTTCTCGATCAGACGTACCTTGTGCTGGCTTCTTCCGAAGAAGAAATAGAAGACAAGTCCGACGATAGGCAGAAACATCAGTACCAGTATCCATGCCATGGTCTTGACCGGATTCCGATTGTCCAGAACCACTACAATGATCGTACCCAGGATCAAGCCAAAGTACACAATATCCAGAGCCAGAGAGCCCATGGAGTCACCGATAGAGGTCCAATCTATAATACAGGTCAGCAGGTTCATAGTTCAAACAAATGTAAACAAAATCCCATAGTAAACAAAAAATCCGGAGCATTTGATTGCTCCGGATCTTCTGTTGAGGTTATATCTTACCTTGTATGTATCAGTAATGCATCATACGTCCCGGACCTCCGGGGCCACCGGGACCACCCGGTCCGCGACGCTGCCCACCCATACCGGATTGTGGCGAACGGCCTCCCAATGTATTGAACCGATACACAAAGTGTACCATACAATAGCTACCCAGTGTATTGTAGCGGGTATCGCTCATCATTGTCTCCGAAATGGTACGGCTGAGGTTGCTCTGCTGTTGCAGGATATCATATATTTTCACACGGATGGTACCGACATTATTTTTCAGGAAATTCTTGGAAAGCTGTGCATTCCAGATCACCTCGTTGTTCTTAAAATCTCCGCTGTATCCATTCATGATGTGATAATTTACATCTGTGGAAAGATACAACTGCCAGGGCAGATTGACATTAGTGCTGCCTCCGAAATAATAATCAAACGTCTCGCGGTTGCTGTTCGTTTGTTTATTGTTGCGTGTAAGGTTGTAGTTGACCGAAGCATTCAATGAAATATCAAATGCATTGGTCCGGTAGTTACCCGTAAGTTTCTCTCCCAACCGCAAGTTGTGTGTGGTACTTAGTTGTGAATCTTCGTTGCGGTTGACACTGGTATAGCTTACCGCATCGCTGTAATTCGCGTTGAGGTTGGAAGACAAGGTATATTTCTTATTCTTAAAAGGAGTATTGAAAGAGAAGAACCCTCTCATGTTCCAGTTGCCGTTGACATTCACTTTTCTGTATATACTCCCTCCGGTCAGCGGATCATAGGTAAGCTGATTGGCTATGGAATTGATCGTATTCGAGTAGAACAGATTCACCGCATAGCTCCGCATGGCGTTGGGTACGAATTTGTTATAAAACAGCATCAGGTTGTTATTGAAAGAGGGTTTCAGATTGGGATTACCATACCGGAGGTTCAGCGGGTCGGTCTGATCGATCACCTCCTGCAGGTCTTCGATATTAGGCGCATTGCTGCGTCCACGATAGCGAAGCATCAAGGTATGTTGCTTGTCAAACATAAAACGCATCATCAACTGAGGAGCGAAGTTCAATACATTCTGACGGGGCAGGTGGTTGTCTTTATTGGGCCCGATGGTGGTTTTACTCAAAGAAGATTGCGGAGTGAGTCCGACCCCGGCGTTGTACATCAGTTTGGGGTGTATCCCCCTGATGGAGACTTCTGCTGTATGCGTATCATAGAAGTTCTCTACCCGCGTACTCAACGAGTCTACATACAGGTCGGGATGGAGCAGATAATCTACCCATAGATTGTCATAGACCAGCGACTGGGCCAATTGGTTGCGATGAGAGAACTCGTAACGCAACTGAAGAAAGTGGTTCTTGAACACCGGCTCGGTATAGGAGGCAGAGACGCTCCAGTTGCGGCTGTCGCTGGTGCGGCTGGTATGGCGATTGAGTTCCAGGATACTGTCCTCTTCAAAGAATTCGGTATGTGAATAGCTGTCACTCTGCGTATCGGTATCGCTGTATCCGAAATTCCCTCCCAGATGCAGGTTGCGTCCTTTGCTGTTGAGTTTGCGGAATATCTGCAAGCGTCCGTTCAGTGATAAGTTGTCACTCTTGCTTCTTGAGTTAGAGGTCTTTTCATTGACCAACCCATATTCGCCATCCAGAGTCTCCGACCAGGAATTACTCCGGGAATTGGTATGGGCGTAGCTACCTCCGGGACGGAATACAATGGTAGTCATGGTATCCGGCTTCCACTCCAGACGCAGGTCGAAACGCAGATCGTGCCTTTCACGGTTGGAATGATCGGTGCTGTTGCCATAAGAGGACTCTTCACCCAGGAATCTCTCGGTCGAGGTCTCCCGTCTGGCATCGTTGTCTGAGTAGCCATACTGTACATTCCCCCCGTATTTGAGTTTCTGTGTATCTTTGGCAAAGTTTACGCCCAGTGAATGTGCCGTGGTGATTCCGGAACCTGCGTTCCCACCCAGCCCCTGCCCGGCATCGCCAAACTCGGAAAAACCTTTGTTGTTGGTATTGTTGGAAGAGCCTATCACAGAAAGGCTGGAGTCGTCTTTGAAACGGCTGACCATCACTCCGGCTTCATACCGATCTTCCGTACCGTAACCGGTGATCACATTCCCGATCCATCCCTGCTTCATGCCTTTCTTCACGGTCAGGTCGAGCACAGTCTCTTCCTCACCGTCGTCAATCCCTGTGATGCGGGCCATATCGCTTTTCTTATCGTATGCTTTCACCTTTTCCACCATACTCACAGGCAGGTTTTTCATAGAGACATTGGGATCGTCCGAGAAGAATTCTTTCCCGTCGACCATGATCTTGGTCACTTCTTTTCCGTTGTGAGTGATCTTTCCTTCGCTTGAGACTTCAATTCCAGGCAGTTTCTTTACAAGGTCTTCCAGCATGGCACCTTCTGCCACGCGATAGGCCGAAGCGGAATACTCCGTCGTATCTGCTTTCACGGTCACAGGAGGAGCCTCTGCAACGATCACAGCTTCCTGAAGCATGATGGCATCTGTTTCCAGCGTAATATTACCTACATTTCGGGCAGTACGGTTGGCGGATAGACGAAGGGGAACTTCTTTGTTGCGGAATCCCAAATAAGAGACTCTCAGTATGTATTCTCCGGCGGCAACTTTGGGAAGAGTGAAACTACCGTTTCTCAGCGTGGCAATCCCTGCGACAAAAGCACTATCGGGTAAAGAAAGAATTTGTACGGCGGCCTGCTCCACAGGCTCATTGGTTTCTGCTTCTATAACAACACCGCTGACGGTTATATTTTTGTTTTGCGCAAAAGTACAGAGGGCAGTACTGAGTAAAAGCACCACTCCGGTAATAATCTTCTTCATGTAAATCTGTGGTTGTTGGTATCAATTGACTTTTTGACACGTTTCGATCCAAAAGGTTTAATTAAGATCCTATTTATATTTTCCATATTTTTTCTATTGCTTCACAAACGGTTGATTCTGTGTTTCTTGTGCCTTCTTTTTGCCTTTGTTGTTTATTGTTTCCTGTGTCTTGTTTCTTGAGACGCAAAGTATTGCGTCTCTACAAGTGTATGCATACAAAACCTGTGTCTTCGTAGAGACGCATAATTGCGTCTCCCTTATTTACGTCTCCCACACAATGCCTCTATCCAATCATGCGACTCACACCATGCGGCTGTCACATGTGAGTCTCCCCCTATCCTGCATCTGAACAATAAACGAGTAAAATCCGAACAGATATTAAAAGTAACCTATCTTTTAAAGTATTTATCCAGAGTAGCCTTTTTCAGTCCAAACTCCAGACAGATCACATTAAGGATTAGAAAGATCACAAAAGAGGAAGAGTCTACGGTCATGAGATCTCCGGTAGCTACCCGATAGAGCATACCACCGAAAAGATACAAAACAGTCAGAAACATGGCATTGCGGGTAGCATTGCTACGTATACGTTCTGTCTCGGCAGACTCTGTCTTTGTGAGTGCAAAAAGGATCATCAGCGCACCTGCCATGACCAGAAGTTTAACACACTCTTTGAGAAACAACAGATTGGCATCTGTCACTTTTCCCATCAGAGCCAGTATAAAAGGCATAAAAAGGGCTACGGCAATCACAACATAGCCTATGATCTTACTAAAGGGAGGTAATAAAGCTTTCATACGAATCAGGTATTATTCCCACAAAGGTAACGGTTTCGGTGGAAAAGCGACCCTGTATCCGTTACTTTTTGAACCTGAGGTTTTCGTATTCGAAGCCGATCTTCTATCTTTGCTGAGAATATAATCATCCGATCTTTATATGAACAAACAAGAAGTCATACTCGCTTCCGATCTCCGGGAAAGTCTGGAAAAGGCTCTCAGTCGTCATACATACGACAAACTTTTCATCCTGACCGATACACATACGCATCAACTTTGCCTGCCACTCCTGTCTCAACTTCCCGAACTCCAGGAAGTTACTGAGATCACCATCGGCGCAGGCGATACATATAAAGAACTGGAGACGCTGGCTCACGTCTGGCAGATATTGAGTGAGAAAGGAGCAACCCGCCATTCTCTGCTCATCAATCTCGGAGGCGGCATGATCACAGACCTCGGAGGATTTGCAGCAGCTACCTTCAAACGGGGTATTCCCTATATCAATGTGCCCACTACCCTGCTTGCCATGGTAGACGCATCGGTGGGAGGAAAAACCGGGATCAACTTCAACGGTCTTAAAAATGAAGTCGGAGCCTTCTGTCCCGCTTCCAGTGTACTGATAGATACGCATTTCCTACGCACGCTGGATCAGGGGAATTTCGTATCGGGCTATGCCGAAATGCTGAAACACGGCCTCATCAGTACAGATGCGCATTGGGAAGAACTGCTTGCCTTTGATATGCATCAGATAGATTATGACCTGCTGAAAGAGTTGGTAGGAAAATCGGTACAGATCAAAGAAGACATCGTACAGCAGGACCCGTTCGAACATGGCATCCGCAAAGCACTCAACCTTGGCCATACCGTAGGTCACGCATTCGAAAGCCTGGCATTGGAAGAGAACCGCCCTGTACTGCATGGATATGCCGTAGCGTGGGGAATAATCTGTGAATTGTTTCTCTCGCACGTAAAGACCGGATTCCCTCAGGATAAGATGCGCCGCACCAATCAGTTTATCCGCCAACATTACGGAAGTTTTGTTTTTGACTGCAAGCAATACGAACGCCTTTACGAACTCATGCTGCATGATAAAAAGAATACCGCCGGCATCATCAATTTCACTCTGTTAAAGAACGTGGGAGAGATCGAGATCAATCAGACTGCCGATAAGGAGCTGATTTTCGAGACACTGGACTTCTATCGGGAGTGTATGGGTATGTAGTGTTGAAAAGTTATTTATAAGAATTGGGACGATTTGTTTGGAAATCCAAAATAAAAACGTATTTTTGCAGCCGCAATTCGGGATGTAGCTCAGCCCGGTAGAGTGCTCGTCTGGGGGGCGAGTGGTCGCAGGTTCAAATCCTGTCATCCCGACAGAAATAGGAAAAAGCCTTGGATATGAAGATGTCCGAGGCTTTTTTGTACCTGAGATTTCTTCTATTCCCTGGTTTCAGATCCTTATCACTTTTGACGCACTTCATTTGCTTTAAAATCCGCTTTTTGTTTTGCACTTTTTCTTTCTGTTTTATATCAGTTTTTTTTCACACCTATAGGTCCTGATGTTTTTTTGTCAATTATTATTCATAATATCATTTTTCTATATAAACCTTCCGACATACCTGGACAGGCATTTACACATCAACACAAAAATCTAACATTCAAATGATTACAAATCACATTTTAGTATATCTGTAGATTATTAATAAGATACCTGTACGTTATTAATAACCTACAGGTATCTTATCAATAAGGTCCAGGTACGTTATTAATAACCTAAAAGCCTCTTTTTAAGAAGAAAAGGGAATTCCATAATATGTATATTTTTATTACCAAAATAAAAATTTAACCCAGAATGACAATGGGACGATTGTCACACGGGATGGGGCTGAAAATTTCTCTCTTTCATACCACTATCTTACCTTTGTCACATCAGAAAAAAGCTGAGAACAAGTGTACATAGTGATCAGCTCCCCGGCCGGGATTCTGACAAAGTTAATCCAATTTTATCATTACTAAATTTATTATTATGACTTTATATTATAGAGCCATCCAAAGCAATTTGGAGTCAGAAGACGGGACAAAAAAATGGTATCCCAGTCTGGTAAAAAGTAAAAAAATGATTGAAACGAAGACATTGGCCGATCAGATTGCCTATAGCTCCTCCCTTACTCCGGGAGATGTAAGAAACGTTATAGATAATCTGTTGGAGGCAATGAGACAGCACTTGATGAACAGCCGTTCGGTACGCCTGGAAGGATTGGGTACATTTACCGTCAGAGCAAAGTCAAACGGCAACGGAGTAGATACTCCGGAAGAGGTGAATCCGAAACAGATCAATACCCTCCGGATACAGTTTACACCCTCTTATACCCGCAATACGATCGAAGGCACTACCCGTGCGATGTTCTCTGACATCACATTCGAACGGTGGCCGGATGGAACAACAGCCGGAACTGATCCCGGAGATGGAGGAGGTACCGATCCGTTGGGATAAGAAATAAGTGAATACTACGTATTGCTATAGTCAGGGGGCGGCCATGAGGCGGCCCCCTTTCGGAATACAGGTTGATTTCCCTCACAAAACCCTCAATCACCTCCTGCAACAGATATTCCGGAGAATGCTTTTGCAGGAAATAAAAAGATAATGCCTACCTTTGTACAGGAATAAATTACCTGTCAGACATGAAACGTTATCAACTTTCCATACCTGCTCAGATGCAGGCCACCATTCAGCTACCAGCTTCTAAAAGTATCAGCAACCGGGCATTGATCATCAATGCACTTTCCGGCTCTGCGCAAGTACCGTCCAATCTGTCCGATTGCGACGATACCCGCGTGATGATAGAAGCCCTGGCAGGAGGTCATGACACCATAGACATCGGCGCAGCAGGTACGGCCATGCGTTTCCTCACAGCCTACCTGAGTGTGACACCAGGCACGCGGGTCATTACCGGAACGCAACGGATGCAGCAACGGCCGATACAAGTATTGGTAGATGCCCTCCGGGAATTGGGTGCGGATATTGAGTATGCAGGTCAGGAGGGCTATCCTCCTCTGCGCATTCGGGGTACGGTCTTAAACGGAAGCCAGATCACGCTGCAAGGCAATGTCAGTTCGCAATATATATCTGCTCTCCTGATGATTGGTCCGACACTTCCGCAAGGACTACTGCTCGAACTGACCGGAGAGATCATTTCCCGCCCTTATATCGACCTGACCCTGCAACTGATGCAGGATTTCGGTGTCAGAGCCGAATGGTTTTCCGACCATGAGATAAAGGTATGGCCCGATCCTTATAAAAGCCGCCCCTATATGGTAGAGAGCGATTGGAGTGCTGCCTCGTACTGGTATCAGCTGGCTGCTCTTTCCCGGCAGGCACGATTCAGGCTGCCCGATCTGTTTTGTTTCAGTCACCAGGGAGACAGCCAGGGAGCATCTGTTTTCACCCGGTTGGGCGTATCCACCGAGTTTAATATAAACGGCGGAAAGGAAGAAGCCTGCATTGCCAAACGGGGAAAAATCACAGACAGGCTGGAAGAAGATTTCACAGACATACCCGATCTGGCACAGACGTTTGTGGTAACCTGCGCGCTGTTGGATGTTCCATTCCGCTTTACCGGATTGCAAACACTGAAAATCAAAGAGACGGATCGTATCCTGGCACTTATCACAGAGATGCGCAAACTGGGATATGTGATCAAAGACGAAAACGACTCTGTATTGTACTGGGAAGGCGAGCGATGCGAACCGGAATCCAACCCTGTCATACAAACCTATGAAGACCATCGGATGGCCATGGCATTTGCACCGGCTGCACTGCGCTTTCCGGAATTAACAATTGCCGAACCTCATGTTGTAAGCAAGTCATACCCGGGGTATTGGGAAGACCTGAAAAAAGCCGGAGCAACGATCATTTCTCTGTAATGGAAATGATTGCCATACAATCATAAACTGATATTCTAAAGTAGCTTATACTGAAGGCAATTGAATTGAGGGTGAAGCCAATAGAAAGGGTCTTGGGGAAAGGTTGGAACATACACTTACAATAGGTAACTCATTCAAAGAATGTTTGGGCTTATGATACACCCTCATTGGATACGTACGATAAAATTGCCACACAGAAGAGCCACTCCAAAACTCTGGTTCTATATTTTTTATTATTATACCTATTTCTTAATCCAAAGCTGTATCTATGATAATACATAAATAAAATCCTTTAACTCCTCATTTGTCTTTCTCAGGATAATCCCCTATTTTTGTAAGAAAGGAATCGACGACATGTTATATTATGATTAGCTGTATCTCACGAATTCATGCTATTCACTCCCATTCGGCAAATAGGTTGTCATTTCCTTTATTTTTATATGATTTAAAGCATACTATTTTTTCATAGAAGTAGTGTGACAGATATGTTTTGAGGTTTCTCAGAATGTATTCAGGCTTTTACAGAAAAGGAAGTTGACGACTTATTTTGCTGCTTGTGTCTCACAATTATACAAAGCAAAATAATTTTGTTCCATTGAGTATACAGTAAACTTCTGAGGAAGTTGTTATATACTTAGTATGATTTATCAGGAACTTACCAATAGATGTATTTTCGTTCTTATGAGGAATTTACATACGGTAATAGTTGTTTGGATAATATCCTTTTCTGTGCAACAAACAGAAATAATTATCTAAACAATA
>DALZBD010000089.1:0-10844 GCA_031977515.1 Bacteroides sp.
CATGAGAAAGATTTTCAGAGAAAACGAAGGACTACCATTCCCTGTACTGATCATGCTGGCAGTAATAGCCGGGATGACAGTGGCCAATCTGTATTACAATCAGCCTTTGCTGAATATGATCCGTCATGAGTTTGGTGTTACGGAATTCATGGCCAATTTTATATCTATGATTACTCAGGCGGGTTATGCTGTGGGGCTACTTCTTATTGTTCCTTTGGGCGATATGATCCGTCGGCGCACTATTATCCTGAGCAATTTCGGTATCCTGATCATTGCGCTGTTGGGCATTGCTCTTGCTCCCAACATTTATTATGTGTGGGTAGCTTCACTATTCACAGGGATCTGTTCGGTGATGCCTCAGATGTTTGTTCCTATTGCTTCCCAGATATCTACTCCGGAGACCAAAGGGCGAAACATAGGCTTCATTATTTCCGGTTTGCTGACCGGGATATTGGCTTCCCGTGTGGTGAGTGGCATTGTAGGTGACTACTGGGGATGGCGCAGTATGTATGTCATTGCTGCTGCTCTCATGCTGCTTTGTGCGGTGGTCATCCTGTTGCTGTTGCCGGATATACGTCCTACCTTTCAGGGAACCTATCGCAGTCTGATGGGATCAATAGGCCGATTGGTCAGAGAAGAACCACGTTTGCGTATTTCTTCGGTGCGGGCGGCACTTGCCTTTGGGTCGTTTCTGGCTTTCTGGTCTACTTTAGCTTTCAAAATGGAACTTGCCCCTTTCTATGCAAGTAGTTATATCATCGGTCTGATGGGATTGTGCGGGATTGCCGGTGCGTTATCCGCCTCTTTTATCGGGAAATATGTAAAGAAGATCGGAGTACGTCCTCTGAACTATCTGGGATGTACCCTGCATCTGGCAGCCTGGTCACTCTTCTGGTTTTCCGGAGATACCTACCGGGGTATTATTTTCGGTATCATCGTGATTGATATAGGCATGCAGTGTATCCAGCTGGGCAATCAGACCAGTGTGTTTGAACTCCGCCCCGGAGCATCCAACCGGATCAATACGGTATTTATGACTACCTATTTTATAGGTGGGGCTTTGGGGACTTTGTTTGCCGGTACAGCGTGGCAGACATGGGGGTGGACCGGAGTCGTGAGCGTCGGAGTGTTACTGACACTCTGTTCTTTGTTTATAAATATATTTGATAGAAACTATGAATGAACGTAAGATCATACATATAGATATGGACGCGTTCTACGCTTCTGTGGAAGAACGGGAGAATCCCGAACTGAAAGGAAAGCCTGTGGCTGTAGGGTATGACCATGAGCGGGGAGTGGTAGCAGCTGCCAACTACGAATCGCGCAAATATGGGGTGCGTTCTGCAATGTCTACCTATAAGGCCAGACAGCTTTGTCCGGAACTGATACTTGTACGGGGCCGGATGGATCTCTATAAAGAAGTTTCTGAAGGTATCCATGAGATCCTTCATCAGTATACGGATAAGATAGAACCTCTTTCTCTGGATGAGGCTTTTCTGGATGTGACGGAGAATAAAAAACAGATGTCTCTGGCTATGGATATCGCGGTGGCGATTAAACAACAGATCCGACAGGAAACGGGATTGATTGCTTCTGCGGGAGTTTCATATAATAAATTCCTGGCAAAGATAGCTTCTGACTATCGGAAACCGGACGGATTGTGCACCATTCATCCCGATCAGGCAATTGATTTCATATCGAAATTACCCATTGAATCTTTTTGGGGAATAGGCCCGGTGACTGCTAAAAAGATGCATCAGCTGGGAATACACAATGGAGAGAAGTTGCGTGCATGCTCACGGGAGATGCTTGTGCGGCAGTTTGGGAAAGTCGGGACGCTCTACTACGATTTTGCCCGGGGAGTGGATCTTCGTGCCGTAGAGCCGGAACGTATCCGCAAATCCATCGGATGTGAACGTACCTTGGGGAAAGATATATCCCAGACCTCTCAGGTGATCCTGGAGTTGTATCATGTAGTTAACGAGTTGGTAGAACGTTTGCATGGGAAGGAGTTCCGGGGAAATACGCTGACGCTGAAAATAAAATTTCATGATTTCAAACAGATTACCCGTAGCGTAACTGTTTCATACGATCTGGTGGACAAAGAGAAGATACTGCCTCTGGCCAAAGAACTATTGAAAGAAGTGGATTATTCCAGTCGTCCCATCCGTCTGATCGGTGTTTCCGTATCCAATCCTAAAGAAGAGCGGGATCGGGGAGAATGGTTGCAACTTTCTCTGGAGTTTGACGACTGGACTCATTAATATTATCAGGTCGTTTTCTCTATTCTATTCGTCTCGGAAAGGCTATTCTTTTATATATTTATATACTATCGGATTGTCGTCCTTACTGCGCAAGGTGCGCTCTGCATAATTTATATCCATAGCCGTGCGATTCTCACCTGATATGAATATCAGGCTATGTTCGGAGAGCAGGAACCAGCGTCCTTTTTCTGCTTCACCGTTTCTGACACGCAGTTCGTAGGTATGATCTGCGTGGATAGTCAGTTGTTGTTCGGAAGATTTATAAATACCGGTAAGTTCTTCCAGTTTATCAGTAGAGCGGTCTTTGTCGAATCGGATTACTTCGGTGATCAGTAGTTGCTCGTTGGGACCCTCTTCATCTTCTGCTTTCAATACGATCGTTCCCATAAATTGCCCGTAGACAGGTTTTCCGTCCCCTTCCGATATTTTTTTGTAGCTTTCTTCTACCTCACGGAATATTCCCCGTATGGCTACAGGAATACGTATACCTGTAGCGCTTTCCTGTAAGGATGCCGCATCTGCCATATAAGTGAACATGCCATCAAAGAAATATTCTCCTTGTCTGTTTTGCTCATCTATAAGTGCTGCCGAATGATCTGTGTTTTCTGTCTTTGATTTGTTTGATTGACAAGAGCAAACCAACAACAAGGCTGCCAACAGCCCGACAGGAAGGGAACATATCTTTTTCATACTGTACCTATATTTTGTTTTATATACCTGGTTTCTAAGGCGGTTGTCTGAGCTCTATAAACAAAAAAAGAAAAGTTCTGTTTCTGCCTATAAGCCAACATTTATTCGAATAAATGATAAATATACTTATACCTTGTTGAAGAACCTGTATTTCTTCTATAAGGAGAAGCAGGCTATACAAAGGTAATGAAAGCCGAGCGACAAATCTTAAACTTTTTTGATTTATTTGCCGAACCCCGCATCCACTCTTATTTAAAGATAGAAAAAAAGGACTTCCGTGGTGGGAAGTCCTTCTCTGTTTATTATATTCATACTAAGTTGTTACGCTGCTGTCTGCTTGGATAGCAGTTTCTGGATCTTGCCATTGATCATCTGACACATGGCTCCGTTTCTCATTGCCTGGTAACGTTTTAAACGATACTGCAACAGTTCAATTTCATTCATATTCTTCTTCATAATTGTCAATTTTTTAATTTCTTTTGATCCTGAGATTTTTAAGATTAGGTTAGACATCTTTTTCTCTGACAACGGTACAAAGATACGAACTAATTCGGAAAAATATGTTGTATAACATAAAAAGTGCAATGTTTTAAAAGACATTTAACATAAATAGGTATTTAAAAAGGGTAATGTTACAATCCTGTTACAAAATAGGCTGTAATCTCTTTACGATTGCTGAAAACGGTCTGAGAGCAGCTGGGGAGTTTCTCATACATCCTATTTTCCTTCTATTATAAGTACAGACGCTGTTTATTCTGTAATTTCTTGAGTCTCCTGTCCAACAGTTGGCACATCGCTCCTTTACCCATTGTCTGATAACGTTTGATGCGGTAACGCAGCAGATCTATTTCATTTATATTCTTTTTCATATCCAGTTACGTTTTTAGTTTATTTCCGGGAGTTTTTGCACAGCACTTTCAAACTACCATGAAACTCCTTATCCGATTCTCCATCTGATGGACGTTTATCTGTTGATACGGCTATCGGGAGTGAGATATATCGTAAAAACAATGTGAATATAGTTTTTGTTTGGAAAAAGATGTTCTATAACATGAAAAAAGCAGGCGTGGAGCGTGAACTTTTTGTGCAGATGGCCTTCAGGAAGGGATTAATAATACTATCCGGTTACAAAAAAAGGAGGAACCCAGCCAGGTGTTCCTCCTTTTTCTTATATATAACTATGTATTTATTTAGCGAAGCTTACAGCACGTGTCTCACGGATCACGGTGATCTTCACCTGTCCCGGATAGGTCATTTCATCCTGGATCTTCTTCGCGATCTCACCCGACAGGTTTTCTGTGGCTTTGTCATCGATCTTGTCTGCTCCTACGATCACACGCAGTTCACGACCTGCCTGAATGGCATACGTCTTGGTTACACCTGGATAAGACATAGCCAGTTGCTCCAGATCGTTGAGACGTTTGATATAAGCTTCAACGATTTCGCGACGTGCACCGGGGCGTGCTCCTGAGATGGCATCACACACCTGTACGATAGGGGCCAGCAGGCTGGTCATCTCTGTCTCGTCGTGGTGCGCACCGATGGCGTTGCAGATATCCGGTTTCTCTTTGTATTTTTCGGCCAGTTTCATCCCCAGCAGTGCGTGTGGCAATTCGGGTTCTTCATCAGGCACCTTTCCTATATCGTGGAGCAATCCCGCACGTTTGGCTTTCTTCGGGTTCAGCCCCAGTTCCGAAGCCATCACCGCACACAGGTTGGCAGTCTCCCGGGCGTGTTGCAGCAGGTTCTGTCCGTAGGAAGAGCGGTATTTCATCTTTCCGATGATACGGATCAGTTCCGGGTGCAGGCCGTGGATACCCAGGTCGATCGTGGTGCGTTTACCTGTTTCGATGATTTCCTCTTCCACTTGTTTCTTCACCTTTGCCACTACCTCTTCGATACGGGCAGGGTGAATACGTCCGTCTGTCACCAGTTGATGAAGAGCCAGACGTGCGATCTCACGGCGTACCGGGTCGAATGCCGAAAGTACGATCGCTTCCGGAGTGTCGTCTACAACGATCTCCACACCTGTTGCAGCTTCCAAAGCGCGTATGTTGCGTCCTTCGCGTCCGATGATGCGTCCTTTGATCTCATCCGATTCGATATGGAATACCGTAACGGAGTTTTCGATAGCCGTTTCGGTAGCCACCCGTTGGATAGATTGGATCACGATGCGTTTGGACTCTTTGTTGGCAGTCAGCTTGGCATCGTCCATGATATCGTTAATATAAGACTGTGCCTGCGTTTTCGCCTCCTCTTTGAGAGACTCCACCAGTCTTTCTTTGGCCTCTTCTGCAGAGAGTCCGGATATGGTTTCCAGTTTTTCGATCTCCTGCTGTTGCAGTTTGTCCAGTTCTTCTTTCTTCTTATCAACCACTGCGATCTGTGCTTCGAGGTTTCTCTTTAGGGCTTCTGCTTCCGCTTTTTTCCGTTGCACCTCTTCCTGACGCTGGGCGATCACCATTTCGCGCTGTTTCAGCTTGTTCTCAGCCTGCTGTATCTTTTGATTGCGCAGGGCTACTTCTTTTTCCAGATCTGCTTTTTTGTTCAGGAATTTCTCCTTCACTTCAAGCAATTTGTTCTTTTTGATCACTTCCGCTTCCGTTTCCGCTTCCCGGAGCACACTGTTGTACTTTGACTTCAGTACATATCTGAAGAGTAGGTACGACAGGATACCTCCTACGATGAAGCATACTAAGGATGCAATTATCGTTGCTATCATTGTCAATTAAATTTATATAAATAAAAAGCACCACCAAATACACGGGATCTCTCCCGGTATTTCAGCAGTGCGTGTATCTGTTCTCTTTGCAGGCAGCCCGTACGATCAATCTCTGATGTACTGGTCCAGCTCTTTTGTGAGTTCTTCTATCTTAGCCGTATAAGGTACAGTGTCGTTTTTATCCTGCAATTGCAGTCTTTCCAGAGAAAACTGATAAGCAACCATGGCCAGTACTTTATCTGTCTCCAGGTTTTTGTAACGTTCTCTATACGCATTCAGCCTGATATTCACCTGTTTGGCCGCTTCTCTTACCTGTTCTTCCTCTTCTCTTCTGATAGTGAGAGGATAGTAAGCATCCGCGATCTGGAGATTTATTTTTATCTGATCTTCCATACATCTTTCTTTTACCTGATCTATTCATTCAGCAGAGCGATGCATTTATCGACTTCACGCACTAATTTGGACAATCTCAGCTTTGTTTCTTTTACATCGCTGTCGTTAAGGCTGATTGCCGAAGCTGTTTTCAGATTCATATAGCAACGCTGCAGGTCTTCATAATCCGCTAATACCTTTTGTTTTTCTCCTTTTTCCTCCTCAAGAAGTTGTTTCAGTTCCGCATTTTCACGTTTTAATTCATCGTGCAGATACATTAAATGCCGTAATTTTGCTTCAAAGGTATTTAATAGCTTCTTTTCTTCTGCTGTCATTACTACACCAAATTGTACACAAAAATACAATTAACTTGGAGACTACAAAAACTTTTCCTTCTAATTTAGTTCACTTTAATTAAAATATGTTTTCATTGGAATGTTTCTATGGCCCGATTTTGAGGAAGTCCGAACGAACAGAGGGTATATTTTGTTGTTGCGGACAGGTAGCATAGTCTGTAAGGATCTTCGTTTTTTGTCAGGAAATCAGGGGGTGATCCGGTCAAAAGGATCTTTAAAAAGGTTATAAATAGATGAATCTTCAAAAGACAACTTGGTTTATAAAGTAAACCTGCTATCTTTGTATAATAAATAAAATAAAATAGAGATTGTAAAAGAAAGAATCATTATAGTATATGAGTATGGAAGATCGGAAACTGAACGAACAAGAGAGTCTGGAGCTTATCTCACGTATGATCCGCAATACAAAAGAACGTATGGAAGATCATACAGGTATCCATTTTCTCATCTGGGGATATACCACACTGGCCATATCCCTGATCATCTGGTATATGCTTACTTTTTCAAGGGTGCAGACTGCTTTGTGGAACTGGTTCTGGCTTGCTATACCTGTGATCGGAGGATTGGTCTACTGGATTTATTCCCGTCACAGTCATCAAACTGCGACGAAGACCTATATAGACCGGGTGATTTCCTCCGTATGGCTGGTATTGGGAGTGACAGGAGTGGGGATCTCGTTGCTGTCTTTGTTATACTTTACTGCTATTCCTGTGTTGTTTATCATTGTGATACTTGTGGGGATGGGGATTGCTATGACCGGTCTGATTGTTAAGTTTGCCCCTCTGACTGCGGCAGGATTTCTGGGATTGCTGCTTTCGGTATTGCTGTTGGTGGTGTCCGGCCCCAATCAGATCCTTTGTTTTGCCATGATCTTCGTGCTTTTGATGGTGGTGCCGGGTCATATCCTGAACTATCTGGGAAGAAAAAGATCATAAGACAACATCATCTCTTTTATAGGTTAGAAAAAGGATACATACAGATATGTTTAAAGAACTAAACCCATTACTTCACTCCGAATTGCGGTTGGCGATCATGTCTTTACTGATCTCGCTGCAGGAGGCCGATTTTGTTTACATCCGTAAGCAGACAGGCGCTACTGCGGGAAATCTGAGCGTGCAGATCGACAAACTCAACAAAGCGGGGTATGTAAAGGTAAAAAAAATGTTCCGTGGCAAGATGCCCTGTACCGTGTGCAAGATCACAAAGGCAGGTGTCGATGCTTTTGAGGAATATGTGGAAGCATTGAAAAGCTATATAAATAAACTGCCCGAAAATGAATAAACCGTTTTTGATCGTTACCCATGCCGTAGAAGAGGAGTATACGGAACTCCGCTGGCCGGATGTAGAGATCTGTTATGTGAAAACCGGAATTGGCAAGGTGAAATCGGCTTTTCATCTCACTGAGGCTATTGTGCGGAGATGCCCCGACCTGGTGATCAATCTGGGTACGGCCGGGACATTGTCTCATCAGATAGGTGATGTTTTTGTTTGTCGTCAGTTTGTAGACCGGGATATGCAACAGATGGCTGCTTTTGGACTGGAATATCAGATAGATAGTTCGTCTTTGCTGGCCGGCAAAGGGTTCTGTCTGGATTGGACGGAAGAGGGTATCTGCAATACCGGAGACGGTTTTGTGACCGAGCTCTCCGACCTGCAGGGAGATGTTATCGATATGGAAGCCTATGCGCAGGCGTATGTGTGCCGTTCGTTACATGTACCTTTTATTTCTGTAAAGTATGTGACGGATATCATCGGACAAAATTCTGTGAAGCACTGGGAAGATAAGCTTGCCGATGCCCGGGAAGGACTGGATCATTTCTTCAATGTCTTGAAGGAGAGAATATGATAGGTGACTCCAATGGCTATACAGAATAAAAGGATTTTTACCCACAACAAAGAGATTACAACCAGAGCAGAGTAGGAGATCGTTATCCACAGCAGGGATACAGAGAGTATCTTTGCACGCAAAGGGATGGCTTTGTGTTCACGGAAATTTTTTATGTAAGGACCAAAATATTTATGGTTCATCAGCCAGTCATACAGTCGGGGAGAACCCCTGAAGTAGAGTGCGGCTGTCAATAAGAGAAAAGGTGTGGTTGGTAGTAGCGGAAGAAAAATCCCTAAAATGCCTAAACCCAGAGAAATGGAACCCAAAACGATATATAACACTTTCATGCTGCAAAAGTAGTCAATTTTGCTCTAATCTCTATAGATTTACGATTCACAAATTTATTCCTTCGTTAGGGTCATTGCCTGAGGACGGGGTGGGGGTACGCCACAGTTTACGATTCAGGTTGTCTCTCACAGGTTGTAGAAGATAATTCGTTGTGCCTTCTATACCTTCTGCCAGAAGGTTGAAAACGGGTTCAGGATAGACTTTATCGACTGATAAACCCGCTTCACCGATCTGCGGTTCAGAACCATAATATAGATATCTATTCTTGTAATTTAAATCGTAAGTTGTAAATTTGTAAATCGTAAATCAATTCATACCCCCAACTTATGAACCAAACTTTCTGTGTATCTTTGCTGCTCATTCTTTGTATGGGCACAGGTCTGTCTGCACAGACACCGGCCGACTCTCTGGTTATTGTACATACAGAATGGACTATCACCCCTATGCGTGAGGGAGTTGTGTGCAGGCAAGCGGAGATTCCTTCGCTCTATGGAGTACCTCAGCACATCTCTATCCTGGAGATCGATCCGAAGTCTTATCGGTTTGGGATAGAGGTGAGTTTCCCGAAGGCGGAGACGAGTGTGGCTTCCCGCAATGCCGGAGCCATTGCCGGGATCAACGGTTCTTACTTTAATGTGAAAGAAGGAACTTCGATCTGCTACCTGCGTCGGCAGAAAGAGGTGATGGACACCACTACCACCTCCGAATTTAATCTGCGTGTGACCGGTGCGGTAGAGATCCATAAAGGAAAGATCTCTCTTATACCCTGGAACAGAGATATTGAGGTTACTTATAAAAAGAAAAGAGATGTATTGGCTTCGGGGCCATTGCTCCTCTACAAAGGAGATGTTTGTGATTTTTCCTCTTGTGGCAAAGGGTTTGTCGAAACCAAACATCCCCGCAGTGCCATTGGCCGTACTTCGGAGGGTAAGGTACTTTTGCTGACAGTAGACGGGCGTTTTCCGGGACAAGCAGAAGGCATATCTATTCCTGAACTGGCTCATCTGTTGGGTATACTGGGTGCTACGGAGGCGCTCAACCTGGATGGCGGTGGCTCCAGTACGCTCTGGAGCAGTGACGCAGCGGAGAATGGCGTGTTGAACAAATTGTGTGATAATAAGAAATATGACAATGAGGGAGAGCGCAAGGTAGCGAATACCATCTGTGTGTATCCCTGATCGCGATTAACCTGTTTTTGTGTAGAGGTGACATTATACACGAAAGCCTTTTGAATATAATATATGTATACAGTAATTAAACGCATGGAAGTGTCGGCATCGCATAGCCTGCAACTTTCCTACAGCAGTAAATGTGAATATCTGCATGGTCACAACTGGATCATCACAGTATACTGCCGGGCTGCCGATCTCAACGAAGACGGTATGGTGGTAGATTTCAGCCGGATCAAAGAGACGGTGAAGGGACAACTGGATCACCGCAATCTCAATGAGGTGCTACCTTTTAATCCGACCGCGGAGAACATTGCCCGGTGGATATGCGAACAGATCCCTACCTGTTTCCGGGTAGAAGTACAGGAATCGGAAGCCAATACCGCGATCTATGAAAAGGATCAATGAGATATTCTATAGTTTGCAGGGAGAGGGGTATCATACAGGTACTCCTGCGGTATTTGTACGCTTTTCCGGTTGCAATCTGAAGTGTGATTTCTGCGATACCCCGCATCAGGAGGGTACGTTGATGACGGATGAGCAGATCGTTGCCGAAGTAAAGAAATTTCCGGCTACAGTAGTTATTCTTACAGGAGGAGAACCCTCTTTGTTTGTAGATGAGGCTTTGGTGGACAAATTGCATCAGGAAGGGTTATATATCTGTATGGAGACCAATGGTACACATCCGGTGCCTTTGGGGATAGACTGGATTACCTGTTCGCCCAAGTCCGGTACTTCACTGGGTATCGGACGAATGGATGAAGTAAAGGTGGTATATACAGGACAGGACGTATCCGTATACGAAAAATTGCCTGCTTCTCATTTTTTCCTGCAACCTTGTTCGTGTAAAAATACAGCAGAGACCGTAGCGTATATTCTGGAACATCCGACATGGAGGCTGAGTCTGCAAACCCACAAACTGATTGATATTCGCTGAATATAGGGCTGTGACAGGGGCAGATAGCTACCTGCTGTATGTTCCACTCTTGTCCCGATAACAGGCTTTTGCCGGAGTTTTTTAGTAAATTATCAGGACTTCTTAACTTGTGTTTTTATTCCCTTATTATTCTCCGTGCGGAAAGTTAACTTTCCGCA